>JBFGZM010000079.1:0-11615 GCA_041586815.1 Marinobacterium sp.
ACGCGGACTTCTCAAAGGTGGATGTCTCCATCGTGATCGGTGCCAATGACATCGTCAATCCGGCGGCGCAGGAAGTACCGGACAGCCCGATCGCCGGCATGCCGGTGCTGGAACCCTGGCATGGCAAGACCACCATCGTGCTCAAGCGTGGCATGGCAACCGGCTACGCCGGCGTGGACAACCCGCTGTTTTACAAGGACAACACCCGCATGCTGTTCGGTGATGCAAAGGAAAGCATCGATGGAGTGTTGAAAGCCGTCATGGCGTGAGTTTGAGGGAGTGTCCAATCTGCTCCCTCGGATCGCTCATGATGTACCTTTTTACCCGCCTTTCCTTTCTATTAACCTGTCGATGAAACAGGACTGGACGTCCCGTCCTGTTTCATCGTCGCCCTTGAAAACCTGGCGGAATGTTTGGGATCCCTTGATTTTCAAGGGCTCGCATTGGCCGTTGGCCAATGGTGACGCATCCCTGCGCCCCTGCATTAAACCGGCTCTGAAGATGTAAACCGCCACCGGTTTAATACTTTGCCTCGCTTGCCTTGCCTGCCAAGGGTGGAAGGTGCATAGTGGCCACTCTCAAATGGATATCCCCTGATCACGTCGCGCGCCATGCGGGTGACTACTAAAGTTAGAGCATGACAACAGAAAACAGCCCTACCCATTTTCTTCCGCTTTATGCCCAGGTCAAGCAGCTCCTGGTGCAGCGTCTGATCGACAATACCTGGGCGCCGGGCATGAGTTTACCCAGCGAGAATCAGCTGGCGACGGAGCTCAAAGTCAGTCAGGGAACGGTGCGTAAAGCGCTGGACGAGATGGCAGCGGAAAAGCTGGTTATCCGCAAGCAAGGGCGAGGAACTTTTGTCGCCGAGCATACCCAGGAACAGGGGCTGTTTCATTTCTTTCGGTTAGTGGATCTTGACGATCAACGCCAGCTACCGGAGAGTGAACTGCTGAGTGTCGAACACCTGCCGGCAAGCGAATTGGAAATCCAGCGGCTTGGCTTGAACACAGAAGACATGGTGACCCGCGTCACTCGCCTGCGAAAATTCGACAATCAGCCAGTGATCTACGAAATACTGTCAGTCCCTCAGGCATTGTTTCCCGACTTGGCTGAAAAGCAATTCCTGCCCAATTCTGTCTACAGTCTTTATCAACGTGTCTACGGCCTCTCTGTCGTGAAGGCTGTGGAGCGGATAAAAGCAGTGAGTGCGACAACGGAAGATATCGCCAACCTGCATGTGGACGCGGGCACGCCGCTGTTGGAGATCGAGCGCACTGCCTGTGCCCTGGATGGGCGAGCCATAGAGCTGCGTGTCAGTCGCTGTCATACGGAACATCATCGGTATCTGGTTGAGCTGACCTAGGAGGCTCGAATTCTCGGGCCTTGTCACGTAGTCCGCCCTGACGGCGCCTTCCTGCTGTATTCGTTGTTTTGAACGATCACGTATGCCACCTGCAGTTCCCCTTATCACGCCGGTATGGATGACATGAAATATTGGCGAAACCAGTCCTCACGCTCGTGGGCGAAGAATTCGATGCCGTTCCAATCATAGGCCCCGCATAGCAGGGCGCAGGTGGTCATGAAAACGACTTCACCCAGGTCATGGGAGCACTTGGCAGGTTGGCGCGGATCTTTGAGCTGCATGATACGGTCGAGTAAGGGTATTTGGGACATGGGCAAAAGCCTGTCAGCATCCCGTTTTCGCACGACTGATGCAAGTTGCCGCTCATTCAACTGTACATAAATCGTTCATGCGTTTGCCCTGGGCGGGCTCTCGGGCAGGTCACACCTTTCGTGACTGACAAAAAACGGGGAAGGGGAGCTGGCAGGATCTGCACGAACTGGGTCAGAATACGTTCGCGGGATCTGTAAATCACAGGGTTGGAATGTTCGTGCTTGATCCGACATCATGGGTTTGGTTGCGGGCTTTTAATCCAGTCGCCTAGTCACCATACCTTAACTGTTGTTACCCAGGATAAACCGTTATATTCACCTGCATCTTCGAAGCAGGTTGTGTTTAAGCAGCTTGCATACAGCCCCAGCCCCAAAGAGCCAGGTCTTGGATAAAAAAAACCTTTTTCCGACATTACCCATACTGCGTGCGTTTTATGAAGTCGGTCGACACCGGAGCTTCAAGGCGGCGGCTGATTATCTTGGCGTATCACAACCGACGCTGGTAAAGCAGGTTGGCGAGCTTGAAGCCTGTTACAACGCCAATTTGTTTGTTCGCGGGAGGGGCAATAACCGTCTGACCGATCTGGGCTTGCAACTCATGCCTCTTTGCCGTTCCGTGATTATGGGGGTGAAGGAGATTGACGAGTTTCTGTTGTCACACGGCCAGTTGAACCATGGCTCGCTGACCATTGGCGCGGTGGGACCTTATCACGTGACCCAGGCGCTCAAGCGGTTTACGCAATTCTTCCCCAATATCAAGATCAAGGTTATCTATGGCCCGACAGAGAAAGTTAAGAGCTTGCTGGTGCAGGGTGAGGTCGATGTTGCGCTGTTTGTAAATAATTCACCGCTACCCGGGTTTCGAGGCTTTCTGTGTGTCGAGGACCAGTTGGTAGCTATTATTCCCAAAACGCAGCCGTTGAGCAGCGCTGCCACGGTGACGCTGGGCGATTTCCAAGATCAGGTGTTTATTTCGCGCGAGCCTGGCTCACTAACACGCCAGCTCATTGAGCAGGCGATGGGTGCTGCAAAAGTGACTCCTAGAAGTACGCTGGAAATCGGCAGTCGCGAAGCGGTACGTGAGGCTGTTATTCAGGGCATCGGTATCAGTGTGGTGACCGAACATGAGCACATCGACCACCCCGCCATTGTGGCCCGATCCTTCGCGGGAATCAGCCTGGGAATGAGATACAGCTTTGTGGTATCCAACGAGCGCCTTGGCAGCCGTTTGATCCAGTCTTTTTTGAAATGCGCTGAACCGGTACTGCAGGAACCGCTGTACTCGTAAAAATTACAGTAGGTATAAGACCTGCGCCAATGATAAGCGCCGTTCACGTTGTGCGCGACGCTTATCAAGGTGGTTTTTCTACACTTCAGCGCTGTGTGGGGCGCCAATCTCAAAATGTTCGCTACTGTGCATATAGTCGTGATAATGCACAAGGGTGCGATCCTCCTTGAGCAGTACTACGCAATACTGGGGTTCTTCAAAACAGCCGAAAATCATGTCGGCTTCGTTCATATTCAGTCGAACCTGATGGTTCATGCTGCGCAGGGTAGAGAATGCAATGCCGTTCCATTGCCCGGCTATGGGTCGGTGGTAATGGCCGAAAAATATATGCTTGACCTGTGGGAAGCCGGCCAGCAACTCGCCGAGCTGTCGGCTATGCTGCTTGTCCAGGCCAATGACATCCATGGAGGGAATGCCGGTATCAAAGGGGGCGTGGTGCATACACAGGTAGACCGGGGTATCGCCGGCCTGAGTGAGTTGACGTTCCAGCCACTCAAACCGTTGCTGGCAGTAATAGCCGGCATGCGTGCCTTCCTTTACGGTATCGAGCAGTAAAAACAGGCCATTTTTGATGGCAATAGCCTGCTGGGCAAAGCCGTTTTCATCCAGCTTGAAGTCTTTAAAGAATTCACTGACCGTGGGGCGGTGGTCGTGATTGCCTATTACCAGGTGATAAGGCATGTTCAGTTCAGACAGAGTCTGGGCAAGATTGGCGTAGGCATCCGGGTGGCCCGCATGCGCCAGGTCTCCCGTAATCACTACCATTTCTGCATCGCCGTGCTCGGCATTAATGCTCGCCACCGCATTTTTCAGCGCGGGAACGGGCGAGCGCTGATAGATCATCTGCCCGGTGTGGCCGAAGTGTGTATCGGTTAAATGTATAATTTTCATCATATTATCCTGCCATTGATGACACGGTGAAAGGCAAGTCGCCGGGTGCATGAATCAGTGTGGTGGGTTGCTGGGCTTGCAGGCAGTACTGAGATTGCCAGCCCCATGACACGGCGATCGACAGCGCGCCACAGGCCCGGGCGGCCATTATATCGCTGGCACTATCACCAACAACGATGGCGCGAAGTTGCCAGGTGCGTTGTAACTCTGCAATCTTATCGGTTTTGGAACCGGGTATATTGCCGCCCAGGATCGCTTCAAAATGCTCCGTCATGCCATGGCGCTGCAGCTGGATTCGTATGGTTTCGCTGTGGCTGGCACTGACGATAAACAGCCGGTACTGCCTGGAGAGCGTGGCCACGGCGGTTTTAATCCCGCCAAAGAAGGGTATGTGGTTTGCCTGGTCGTGCATGTAATGTGCGACATCCTGGGCAAAGCGGGATGCATTAAGTCCCAGCTCAGCGGCCAGGGCTTCAAACGTCAGCGGGTTCAGGTGTCTGAACGGGTTTGTTTCCAGGATGAGTGGCGAGTTTTGTTGCTTAGCCGCGCGCTGGCAGGCACCTCGACACACCGCAAGACTGTCACTGATGACGCCATCGAAATCAAAAATAATCACAAAAACCTCGGGAATGCCCCCTTTACTGAGTAGAAGGGGGCCTGGACAGTGATTCGTTAAAGGAGTTTGTTGACCTTGTCAGCCATTTCTTGGAGCGCGGTTTCAGGCTGATTGCCTGTCGCACGCTCACCGGAAATTACTGCGTGGAGTTCATCGTTGATGACATCGGTGATTTTCAGACCATTCACGCCGGGGAACGCAACCCAGGTGTCCATCCAGGGTAGTTCTGAAATGGCTGTCAGGTGGTTGGGTTTGCTCTGGTAAAAGTCCCCGAGGTTCTTGTTGGCGACCTGGTTGGGTGACATGTAGCCGGTGAAGAGAGGAATTTGCTGGTTACCCTCAGGGCCGGTGATGTACTGGATGTATTTCCACGCCGCCTTTTGTTTTTCTTTGTCCTGGGTGAGCATCACTACGGCGTTGCCGCCCACGGGAAGTTTTCCGCCATCAACCACGTCAGGGAACTGAGCTGTTCTGAGGGTAAATTTGTCTCCGATAGTGCGCTCAAACATGCCAACATTGGATGTCGATGTTACGTAGATGCCGATGTTGCCTGCGCCAAAAGACTTTTCGGCGCTGCGCCTCTGGTAGTCCGGCATGTTGGCTTTGGTGGCCATGTCGGCGAGTTTTTTGATCGACCATTTTCCTTCTGGTCCATCAAACGCTACCTTGCCATTCTTGAGGATATCTCCCCCCTGTGACATGACCAGAGACATCCAGAGCCAGTTTCCGGTGATCTTCCAGTCGTAATAGAATCCTTTGGTATTGCCTTCCAGGGCGTTGATCTTTTGCGCCACTTCCATGATACCGTCCCAGGAGCCTGGCAGGCTGCTGCTGCCGGTGGCCGCTTTGACCAGGTCTTCGTTGTAGTAGACGATCGGCATGGAAACGGCGAACGGCAATCCATAGGTCTGGCCGCCAAAGCGGGCCGGTGACATCATGGCATTGTCAAAACCGTGTTCGTTGCGATCCGCGGTACTCAGGAATGAATCCAGCGGCACGGCGATGTCGCGCTCCACCAGCGGCAATACACGGTTCAGGCCCTGGAAGGTGACATCGGGAGTTTGGCCGGTTATGGATTCACGCATCACTTTCTGTGACGCATCTTCGTAGTTTTCATAGCTCGCACGGAACTTGATATTGATGTCCGGGTTTTGGGATTCGAAATCGGCTTTGAGCTTTTCATGCAGACCGTCAAACAGCTCACCATAGGGGTACTGCACCACCAGGGTGGTATCGGCCAGTGCAGAGGTCGTTAGCAACAGGGTGCTAGCCAGGATGCACAGGTGCTTTTTCATGATATTTCTCCAGTTCAATATTGAGTGAAATTACAAATAGTGGACGCGTCAAAGTCAGGGCTCACGCCGGTGTGAACGCCTTGCCTGGGAACAGTCGAGAGTTTTGCAGGCGCCTGAGGCGGCGCCCCCATGCCGTGTGGCTACTTCATGCCGGACATGCTGATACCTTCAATAAAGCGCTTTTGCGCAAATAGGTAGGCGATAACCAGAGGGGCAACGATAACGGTGGCTGCAGCCATAAGCGGGCCGTAACTATCACCGGCTTCGTCACTGCGAAACGCCACAACGCCCAGGGATGGTGTATAGATTTCCTGGCTGTTGGCTATGATCAGAGGCCAGAAGTAGTCATTCCAGTGGGCGACGATTGAGAAAATGCCAAAAGCAATCAGCGCCGGCAGCGCGGTCGGCACCATGATGCGCCAGATAATGGCAAATTCGCTGAAACCATCAAGGCGTGCGGCCGAGATCAGATCATCGGGAACCGAATTGAAGAACTGGCGCATTAAAAAGATGCCGAACACCGATATGGAAAACGGGGCAATCAGACCTTCGTAGCTATTGAGCCAGCCCAGTTTGTACATCAGCAGATACCAGGGGATAGACACGGCCTGCGGCGGAATCATCAGGCAGGCCAGTATGACAAGGAAGAGCACATGCTTGCCCTTGAACTGGAGCTTGGACAGTGCGTAGGCCGCGGGTACAGCAACGGCAACCTGGCTGAGGAAGATGGCCACGGTGACGATCAGACCGTTGACCATGAATTGCAGTAACGGCGTTTTGGTGAAGGCCGCGTGGTAGTTCTCGACTGCGGCGAAGGTGTCTGGCAGCAACTGGATCTGGTTCAGGAAAATCTCGCTTTCGGGCTTCAGTGATGTCAGCACCATCCAGATGAACGGCAGAATGAAGACGCAGGCAGTGGAGGCCAGAATCAGATGGCGCAGGATGTCAAAGACGCTGAACGGTTTCATGAGTAATGTACCTTCTTTTCCATAAAGCGTGTTTTCAGCAGCGTGATGAGCAACACGATGAACAGGAAGATCACGGTGATCGCCGCGGCGTAGCTGGTTCGGAAAAACTGAAAGCCTTCGACATACATCAGGTGAAGCAGCACTTCGGAGTTTTTGCCGGGGCCGCCCCGGGTTAATACCTCGACGGTGTCGAATACCTGGAATGCCTTGATGGCTGTGATCACCACGACAAACAGGGTCACAGGCCCCAGCATGGGCCAGGTGATCAGGCGAAAGCGCGACCAGCCGTGGGGGACGCCATCCATATCAGCGGCCTCGTACAGCTGTGCCGGGATGGCTAGAAGACCCGACATGAACAGCACCATGTTGTAGCCAAGCTGGTGCCATATTCCGATGCCCGCCAGCACATACATGACGCTGTCCTTGTCATTGAGCCAGTTGCGGCCCTCGATGCCCAGTTCGGCCAGCATCATGTTAAGCAGGCCAAAGTCCGGTTGCAGGATGTATTCCCAGACGATAGACATGGCGATCAGGGTCCCCATCACCGGCAGGAAAAACAGCGTGCGGTAAAGGCCCACGCCACTGGGGCGTGCCTCGATCAGCACCGCAATGGCCAGGCCACCGAATACGGAACCTGGCAATACCAGGGCGACATAGAACAGGGTGTTTTTCAGTGCTGCGAGGAAGGCTTCATCCTCTGACAACTGTATGTAATTGGCCAGCCCAATCCAGTTGTAAGAGCTCATGCCCAGCTGCCAGTCGGTGAAAGACAACAGCACAATCGCGATAATCGGTCCAATCAGGAAAAGTACTATCAGCAGTACGGCGGGCAGGCTCAGTAGCCAGGCGGTACGCTGTTCACGGGCCTGCCCCAGAGGAAGGGAGACGGTGGTTTTACCCAGAGCCTGGGGCGCTTCTGATTGCAGGTGGGCGTCAAGCACCACGGCATGTTGAGACATGTTAATGCGCCCCCATACTCGTGGATTTTCTATGCAGACGCTGACCATTGCGGTCAAAGAACATCGCCTTGCGAGGATTGAACTCCAGTTTGATCTCATCACCCGGCATCAGGCTCTGGGCATCATCGGCGCCCAGCTTGATCGCCAGTTTTCCCTGCGCCCAGGCCGCCTTGGCAAACAGGATTTTTTCACCGCCCATGTTCTCTATATGGATGATTCTGGCTGCCAGGTTGCTGTTTGGAGCAAGACGGATATCTTCCGGGCGAACCGCGATGCAAACCTGGGATTCGCCAGAGGTGACATCCAGGGTGATTGTGTCCAGAGACTGCCCGGCAAACGCGAGCCTGCCGCGGCTGCTCTGAGTGGCGGGGATCAGGTTAATTTTAGGACTGCCGATAAACTCGGCCACCTTGAGGTGGCTCGGGTTGTGGTACATGTTGTGCGGTGTGTCCACCTGAATCAGCTCCCCTTCAACCAGGAGCGCAATGCGATCAGACATGGTCATTGCCTCGACCTGGTCGTGGGTTACGTATACGAAGGTGGTGCCCAGCTTCCGGTGCAGCTGGGTCAGTTCGCCGCGCATGTGGACCCGCAGTTTGGCATCCAGGTTGGACAGCGGTTCGTCCATCAAAAATGCGGCCGGGTCACGCACCATGGCGCGGCCCAGTGCAACGCGCTGGCACTGGCCACCGGAAAGTTCGCTGGGTTTGCGTTCCAGCAGGTGGTCGATGTGCAACTGGGTTGCAACCTCGATGACACGCTGCTGGACGGCCTCGGTGGCAGCCTTGGCCCTGGCGGATAACAATGGCGCCAGCGGCAGGCGCTGCGATATGGGCAGCCGCATCCTCAGGGGAACCTGCATGTTTTCCCGCACGCTGAAGTGTGGGTATAGCGCGTAAGACTGAAATACCATCGCCAAGTCCCGGTCTTTGGGGCGCTTGGATGAAACCTCGTTCCCGCCGATCTTAATTGAGCCGCCGGATTGTTCTTCCAGCCCCGAGATGATGCGCAGCAGGGTGGATTTGCCACTGCCGGATGCACCGACGAGGGTGAGGAACTCGCCGTCTTTAATATCAAGGTGGATGCCCTTCAGGATTTCAGTATTCCCAAAAGACTTTTTGATATTAGAAAGTTTGATATCAGCCATGAGGATCGGTCTTTTATGGGAATTAAGGTTTCTCGCCGGCGGCGAGACGGCGATTAATGTCCAGAATGACATCCGGCAGGTCGGCGACGGTGTCGAGCACGTAGTGCGCATTGGCGGCCCGCATTTTGGCGGTGGCACGCTTGCGGGCAGCACTTTTGGCGGCGTCAGTTGCAACGCGATATTCAGCCAGCGTGAAGCCAGCTTCGTTACCTGATTGCGTCAGGCCGACTGTCCACATGCCCGCGTTGTGGCCTTCATCGATACCCGGTACGGAGTCATCGACCTTGACGCAGTGGGCGACGTTGCTGACGGCCATTTCGATGACATTCTGTAATGCCATCCACGGTCCTGGCCGGCTGCCGGCGTCCAGATCATCACTGGCCACTACGCAGGCGGGGGTATAGCCCTGTTGTGCCGCCGCGGGAATCAAGGCATCCATTACCGGACGCGGGTAGCCGGAGCATGACCCCACCTTGATATTGTGCGTGGCCAGAAATGCCAGGGTGTCGAGGGCCCCCGGAATCAGGTCGGCGTGATCCCTGACCTTGGCGATCTGCAACGGCATGAAGGTGTTATAGATAGAGGTGACATCGGCATCCGACATCGGCTGGCCAAATTGCGCCTGCCAGCGTTCAGCGATGGCCGGCGTGTCGCCCAGCACACGTATGTGATCCCACTTGCCTAACCCCATGGGGCCGCGAGCCTCTTCCAGCGATATTTCAAAGCTGAATGCCTGCCTGAAGGCCTCCACGAAAATGGTGGTCGGGGCGAGCGAGCCGAAATCCACCATGGTGCCTGCCCAGTCGAAAATGACCGCTTCTAGTTGTTTCAAGCTGTGATACCTTGTTTAAATTGTGAGAGAAGACGCGAAACATCACCGGAAAAATTCTTGCCCCGCGGCCCCTTCGAGGCCGTTTGTACGAGAGCATCCCATGCCGCTTGGCTGTAGCCGTACTCTGACGGTTCAGTGTTGATATCCAGAGCATTCAAGAATGCGGTTAACGCCACCGCAGCCTGCTCTGGGGGCTGTCCGAAAATGGCCTCGATGGCACTGAACAGTTGTCTGTCCGCAG
Organism: Marinobacterium sp.; assembly: GCA_041586815.1. Taxonomy (GTDB): domain Bacteria; phylum Pseudomonadota; class Gammaproteobacteria; order Pseudomonadales; family Balneatricaceae; genus Marinobacterium_A. The sequence goes on from JBFGZM010000079.1 coordinate 9,915, forward strand.
GATCAATCGCCCGCATAATTGCCGGCAGCGTAAAGCTGCAGGCAATGCCATGGGGCGTGCCCTTTTCCAGCGTGACCGCATAGGAAATATTGTGTGCAATCGAGGTTTTGGTGTTCGAAAAGGCCAGTCCTGCCAGCAAGGCTGCCTCCATCATCTGCGCCCGGAGTTCCAGGTTGTGGGGCTGTTGTAGCACCGCCGGCAGGGTCGCCAAAATGGCTCTGGCTGCAGTAATGGCGAAGCTGCTACTTACCGGGTTGCGATTTCTGTTCCACAGGCTTTCCAGCGCATGGGATAGTGCATCCAGACCGGTGCTGATGGTGACGGCGCGTGGGAGCCGGGCGGTAAAGGGGGCATGCACAATCGTGGTCCGAGGATAGAGGCGCTCGTCTGCCAGCGAATACTTGGTGCCGTTGCAGGGATCCCACAGGGTTCCCCAGCAGGTCACTTCGCTGCCGGTGCCGGCGGTGGTCGGAATGGCGACAAAGGGTTTGCAGGTCAATGACTCGCAAGGAAGCTCGCCCTTGAGGTAGCGTTCGACCCTGTTGAAATCACCACCGCTGGCCGCCAGTACCTTGGTGGTATCCATCACCGATCCTCCCCCCAGCGCAATGAAGAGTTCGGGCTGTACCGGCTGGTCTCGCAGTTCGCGACATAGCACCGTGAGCTGATCGAAGGATGGATTCTCTTCGACGCGGTTAATGATGCTAACCGGCGGGTACCCGACGGCGACACTCACTTCCTGTGCGTAGTCCGCGAACAGGTCACTGGAGTAGGTCACGATGGAATAGGGTTGGTTAGCCACAATTCGGCTAAGTTCGCCCAGAGCATCCGTACCGCCGATGATCTCGACGGAGTTTAAAAATCGCCACATAAATCCGTTTACCGCTTGTGCTGCGTTATTGATGTGGTGAATTTTGGATGAGCTTTATTAAAGCTATGTTTAATTTGATTTTACAAAATCTAATTAAAGTTAGATTTTTTACGCCTGAGAGACTGGGAGCAGGGCAGGCGCCGCCCGAGTGTGCTGCGCTTATCTTGGTGGCCAGGCCGTGGATCGGCCGGTTCAGGATTTCGAAATTTTACAGGTGCCCATCAACACGGCCTCTGCGATGATATGTCCCTGCATGGCCTTTACTATCCGGGCCTTGTCGGGCTTTTCACCCATGTTGTCCAGCACTGTATCCAGCGCATAGAGCTTGTGGAAGTAACGGTGACAGCCAATCGGCGGGCAGGGCCCGCCGTAGCCGGTGCGATGCCAGTCATTAAGACCCTCCCTGGTTCCGGTCGGCAGATCCGCTGAAGTGGCGGCTTCGGGCAGGCCGGTGGCGTCCGGCGGAATGTTGTAGAGCACCCAGTGCACCCAGGTCATTCTGGGCGCTGCCGGATCTGGTGCGTCGGGGTCATCGACAATGAGTACCAGGCTGCGCGTCTGTTTCGGCACGCCCTGCCAGTGCAGTGGCGGGGAAATATCGCGGCCTTCGCACGTGTAGATTGCGGGAATTTCCCCGCCTGGTGTGAAAGCTGCAGAGTTGACGAATAGTGCCACGATGCTATCCCCGTCTTTCAGAGCCCCAGCCATTCGGGTCGGCGCGGGATGTCGGTGGAGTAGACGCGCTCCATGCGGATAATGCCCTGGCTGATCAGGTCCGCCACGGACGCGTCGGTCGGGCCTGAAACGTGGCTGCGATAGATCAGCACCCG
>JBFGZM010000080.1:0-11575 GCA_041586815.1 Marinobacterium sp.
TGGAGCGGGCCCCAGGAAGCGGCTTTCGGTATCCAGCTTGATGGATGAGTCATCCAGCGCTCTGACGTGGAAGGTGATGGTGTAGTTGGAACGCTGCAGGGTCGCCGGATCCGCCTGCAGGCGCAAGGCAACCTCGGCCAGTTCTCCGGCGGCGATGTTGAGCTCGGTATCCGTTACCAGCTCCAGACCGTCGAGACCGCTGACGCTGATCTCAAACCGGTGGCTTTGTTGCCCCTTGTTGGCGAGCTTCAGTGTATAGCTGTTTTCCAGCTTGCCACTGGAGGTTCGGGTGAACAGAGGTCCCCGGTCGCGCAGGACATCGACTTCAAGCGGAATGCGGGTGGCAATGGTGTAGGCAAAGGCCGCGAGCATCGTAGCCAGTACCAGGGCATACGCAATGAGACGTGGGCGCAGCAGGTGGGTCGGCTTGCCGTTCAGGGCATGTTCGGTGGTGTAGCGAATCAGGCCAGGCGCGTAGCCCATGCGGCCCATGACATCATCGCAGGCATCGATACAGGCGCCGCAGGCGACGCATTCGTACTGCAGGCCATCGCGAATATCAATACCTACCGGGCAGACGTGTACGCAGTTGCCGCAGTCGATGCAGTCGCCCAGCCCCTGGGCTTTGTAGTCACTGCCTTTTTTGCGTTTGCCGCGATGCTCGCCGCGCTTTTCGTCATAGGAAATAATCAGGGTGTCCTGGTCAAACATTACGCTCTGGAAGCGGGCGTAGGGGCACATGTAAATGCATACCTGTTCGCGCAACCAGCCGGCGTTGCCGTAGGTCGCCAGCAGGAAGAAGCCCAGCCACCAGGTTTCCCAGGGGCCCAGGTTCCAGCTCAGTATGTTGGGTATGAGTTCGCGAATGGGGCTGAAGTAGCCGACGAAGGCGATGGCCGTGGCGCTGGCGATCAGTAGCCAGAGCAGGTGCTTGACCGCCTTGCGGGTGGCTTTCTCCGGCGTCCAGGGGGCTTTGTCGCGTTTCATGCGCAGGTTGCGGTCGCCTTCGCAAATGCGTTCGGCCCAGATGAAAAACCAGGTCCAGACAAACTGAGGGCAGGAGTAACCGCACCATAGTCGCCCTGCGACCGCCGTGACGAGAAAGAGCACGAACGACAGAATGATCAGCAGAAAGGACAGCAGCATGAAATCCTGAGGCCAGAATGTCATGCCAAACACGTAGAACTGGCGGTTCGGGAGATCGAACAATACCGCCTGGTGACCATCCCATTGCAACCATGAAAAGCCGAAATAGGCGGCCAGCATGATAAAGCCCGAGATCATCCGCAGGTTGCGGAACAGTCCCTTGTAGAATTTGACATAGATGTGTTCGCGCTTGGCGTAGAGGTCGTAGGTTTCGGCCGTTGCCTTGGGCTGGCTGGTTTTGGGTGTAACATCTTTGACCGGTATCTGATTCATGCCATTGCTCTTAGTGTGACCTGTTGCAACTGCGAGCCCTTGTGCAGTAGCGCGGAAGGCGGTATCGAGAGTCTGTCCGCTAGGGCCGGGCGGCGTGGAGGCTGCGCGGCCACAGTGGGCAGAATCCAGTATAAGGGCCCATAAAAAAAGACGATATGATCTGCATCATATCGTCTTTATCAAAGGCCGGCAGTCTGTCAGTTATTTGACAGGCTGTAGACGTATGCGGTGATCAGGTGAATCTTGTCATCGCTGAGCAGGTCCTTGTGTGCCGGCATCATGCCAGCACGACCGCTGCGAATGGTGTGAGTCACCGCCTCGAAGCTGCCACCATAGAGCCAGACGTCGTCGGTCAGGTTCGGAGCGCCCAGGGCCTGTGTGCCCTTGCCGTCCTGGCCGTGACAGGCGGTGCACAGTGCCTGGAACTGGGTTTCACCCCGTTGGGCGGCATCCGGATCCACTTCGCGTCCGCTGAGACTCAGCACGTAGCTGGACACATCACGCACACCTTCTTCGCCCAGGACTGAGCCCCAGGGCGGCATGCCACCGTTGCGGCCATTGACGATAGTCTGTTTGATCGTGGCGGGGTCGCCGCCGTACAGCCAGTCATCATCCGTCAGGTTGGGGAAACCGTAGGCGCCGGTACCCGCCGCACCGTGGCACAGGGAGCAGTTGTTGGCAAACATGCGCTGCCCCATCTGCAGACCGGATTTGTTTTCCTCGCTCTGCAGGTCTTCGACCGACAGTGCAGCGTACTTGGCAAATACCGGCTTGTAGACTTCTTCAGCGTGCTGCATCTCTTCGTCCCACTGGCCGGTGGATGTCCAGCCAAGCAGTCCCTTGAAGTTCCCCAGGCCCGGATAGAGGGCCAGGTAAACCAGTCCGAAGATGATGGTTGCAACAAACAGCTGGAACCACCAGCGCGGCAGCGGATTGTCGTATTCCTCAATGCCGTCGTATACGTGACCGACCGTTGAATCTGTGGATTCCTTGAAACTCTCGCTTTTGCGAGTCTGGAACAGCAGCCAGGTGCAGCCAAAAATGACTGCCAGGGTAATCACCGTTACCCATGCGCCCCAAAAAGAACTCATTTTTCCATTCTCCCGTTATCGGCCTTGGCATCCGAAGGCTTCTCTTCGTCATCGAAGGGAAGGTTGGCGGCATCATCAAATCCCTTCTTGTTCTTGGGATGCAGAACCCACGCGAACAAGGCGATGAAGGTGATGAGCATGATCACCGGTATAAAAGGGCCGTAGACGTCGTAACTCACGTCACTTACCGCTTGTTGCTGTATTCGGAGTGCGTTTTCCCGAGCGCCTGCAAATAAGCAACCAGCGCGTCGATCTCGTATTTGCCGCTCACCGCTTCCTGGGCGTCTGCAATCTGCTCGTCGGTGTAAGGAACACCCAGCTTGCGCAGAACCGTCAGTTTGGCGGCAGTGTCGGAGCCGCTGATGCGGTTCTCGAACAGCCACGGGAACGACGGCATGATCGACTGCGGAACAACATCGCGCGGGTTGTACAGGTGTGCGCGGTGCCAGTCGTCGGAGTAGCGTCCGCCGACACGGTCAAGGTCCGGCCCGGTACGCTTGGAACCCCACAGGAAGGGGTGTTCCCATACGTCCTCATTGGCGGTGGAGTAATGACCATAGCGCTCGGTTTCAGCCCGGAAGGGGCGGATCATCTGCGTGTGGCATGTGTGGCAACCCTCGCGGATGTAGATGTCGCGGCCTTCATTTTCCAGCGCCGTATAAGGGCGCATGCCCTCGATCGGCTGGGTGGTCGAGGTTGAGAAAAACAGTGGCACGATTTCCGCCAGGCCACCGCCACTGATCACGAGAATGATCAGCAGCACCATCAGGCCGATATTTTTTTCAATTGTTTCATGTTTGATCATTGCGAAAAGCTCCTATCGGCCTCAAGCGGTCTGTGCGGCCGACTCGACACGCGGCGCACGGCTGCCCTTGCGCACGGTCTGCCAGGTGTTGAAAGCCATCAGCAGCATGCCGGTCAGGAAGAAGGCGCCGCCCATCCAGCGTACGAAGTAACCCGGGTGGCTCGCGGCCAGCGCTTCCACGAAGCTGTAGGTCAGAGTGCCGTCTTCGTTGACTGCGCGCCACATCAGGCCCTGCAGAATGCCGTTAACCCACATGGCGCAGATGTACAGAACGGTACCAATGGTCGCGAGCCAGAAGTGGGCGTTGATCAACGGAATCGAATACATCTGGGTCTTGCCCCACAGGCGCGGAATCATGTGGTACGTGGAACCGATGGAAATCATGGCAACCCAGCCCAGTGCGCCGGCATGTACGTGGCCAACAGTCCAGTCGGTGTAGTGCGACAGTGCGTTGACGGTCTTGATTGCCATCATTGGACCTTCGAAGGTGGACATGCCGTAGAACGACAGTGACACCACCAGGAAGCGCAGTACCGGGTCGGTGCGCAGTTTGTGCCAGGCGCCAGACAGGGTCATCATGCCGTTGATCATGCCGCCCCAGGACGGTGCCAGCAGGATAAGGGACATGACCATGGCCACCGACTGGGTCCAGTCAGGCAGTGCGGTGTAATGCAGGTGATGGCCGCCGGCCCAGATATAGGTCGCAATCAGCGCCCAGAAGTGGACGATCGACAGGCGGTAGGAGTAGATCGGGCGTTCCGCCTGCTTGGGTACGAAGTAATACATCATGCCCAGGAAGCCGGCGGTCAGGAAGAAGCCTACGGCGTTATGGCCGTACCACCACTGCACCATGGCATCAACGGTGCCGGGGTACACGGAGTAGGACTTGAACAGCGAAACCGGGATCACCAGGCTGTTGACGATATGCAGCACAGCAACGGTAATGATGAAAGCCATGAAGAACCAGTTACCCACATAGATGTGCGACGTTTTGCGGTTCTTGACCGTGCCCAGGAATACGATCGCGTAGCTGATCCAGACCATGGCAATCAGAATGTCGATTGGCCACTCGAGTTCGGCGTACTCCTTGGTGGACGTCAGTCCCATGGGCAAGGTGATAATTGCCGAAACAATTACGGCCTGCCAGCCCCAAAAGGTAAACTTGGCAAGAGTGTCAGAGAATAACCGTACCTGACACGTACGCTGAACCACATAATAGGATGTGGCAAACAGGGCAGAACCACCGAACGCGAATATAACCGCGTTGGTGTGTAAGGGACGAATACGTCCGAAAGACAACCAGGGTGTATCAAAATTCAGTGCAGGCCAAACCAGTTGGGCTGCAATGAAAACCCCAATGGCCATACCGACGATACCCCATACCACCGTCATGATGGCAAACTGTCGTACCACCCTGTAGTTGTATGTCGGGTGTTCAGTTGCTGTGCTCATGTCAGGCTCTCATCAACAAGCTAGTGAAAAGGAAAACGTTCCGGCGGCAATTATCTGGGAACGCATCTTTGTTTACAATGCGAAGCCTCTGGTGGATGCGGTACTTTGTCGCACCCAGACTTCGCGCCGAGATTGTACTAGATTTCGGGGCTTTGCGAACCGTAAATATTTAACGCATTGAAAGATATTAAGAATTTTTTCGCCGAAAAGTGCCAGTATGGCAGATAAAAGCCGACTTTCTGCGACTTTCGAGGCTTTCCTGCGTCAGGAGCCGGGCCTAAAGTCGTAGCTGAGAAGCTTTTGTTTGATCTGGGTCAAGTTCCCTGATCCTGGCGGCAAACAGGGGGCAATCGATGTACATAACGGATGGACGGCCGCTAAAGGGCCGGATTTTATTTGCCCACGGTGCCGGCGCACCGATGGATTCTGACTTTATGGAGATGGCGGCCAAAGGGCTTGCCGGCGCCGGGCTGGAAGTCATGCGATTCGAGTTTCCCTACATGCAGGCCCGGCGGGAGGACGGTCGTCGTCGTCCCCCCAGCCGCATGCCGCAACTGCTGGAATATTTTCGTGCACGCATCGAGGAACTTAACGATGGAGTCCCGCTCTGGCTTGCGGGAAAGTCCATGGGAGGCCGGGTCGCCACGATGGTGCTGGAAGAGGCGCCTGAGAACGTGCGCGGAGCCCTGGTGCTCGGCTATCCGTTTTATGCGGTGAAAAAGCCGCAGCAACCGCGGATCGAGCATCTGGCGCAACTGAGCAGGCCTGTGCATATATTTCAGGGTACGCGAGACGCGCTGGGAAGCAGGGCTCAGGTGCAGGACTACATCTTGTCGGAGCAGGTGCTGCTGCACTGGCTTGAAGACGGCGACCATGACCTGAAGCCGCGCAAGGCCTCGGGCTTTACCCAGGAACAGCATCTGGCAGCGGTGTTTGCCACGGTGGCCGGGCTTTGATACCGATGTAGCACCTGGTGTCAGTGCTCCAGCAGCGTGATTTTTTCTTCGCAGGTGAGCATCGGGTTAATCGCCGCCATGGCCTCCTGGCGTTCGGGGGAGCGGGCCCAGCGCTGCCAGTCCTGAATGGAACGGTAGCTGGCCAGGACGACGCGGTGGTTGGGGTTCTGGCTGTTGTGCAGGGCTTCGCCGGAGATAAAACCGTGGGCCTGCATTGCCTCGGTAAGTGTGGCTCGGGCGGCCTTTTCATAGTGTTCGGCAAGGTCGTCGGCGATATAGCGTTCAATCAGGACACGAATCATGGTGCTGCTCCTGTCTTGCAATGGCGTTGAACCTGTTTTAAGCGTAATTAATTTCCGTCCATTCGCAATGCCTCGGTGACTTTCTCTGTGCAGCCATATTTGCGACAATGGCGCGTCCGAGATGAACTGGTGGAAAAATGGGCAATATTAAACCCGATCAGGTGATGGATGCCTGCGGACTCTTCTGTCCGGAGCCGGTCATGTTGCTGCATAACCGGGTGCGTGAGCTGGAAGCAGGGCAGATCCTGGAAGTGGTAGCGACGGATCCGTCCACGCAGCGTGATATCCCTAAATTCTGCACCTTTCTGGGCCATGAGTTACTGGGCCAGCAAGTGGAAAACGAGCAGTACCGATACCTGATACGCAAGGGAGCCGGCTGAGCCCGATGAACGATAATGTAAATGTAGTGATTGAGCAGACCGAGCAGTTGCTCGGTGAGCTGGATCACTTGCTTGAACAGCGCGAACAGGTTCGCGTCGACACCCCGAAGCAACAGTCCGAGAGCGTAAACGTGAACGACGTGGAAAGTACCGCTAACACCAAATCCCGTTCCAAAAACCGGGCCGCGAATCAGGCAGCGCTGAAGCTGCTGATGGAAACCTACCCCAAGGCGTTCAGCCGTACCGAAGTGCGGCCGCTGAAAATTGGTATTCAGGAAGATCTGCTGGCAGATGAAAAGATCGCCAAGAACAAGATCAAGCGTGCGCTGGCATCCTACGTACGCACCTTGTCCTACTATCGCAGCCTGCTGGCTGGCGCCGCCCGCATTGACCTGAACGGCGAAGCGTCCGGCGAAGTCTCAGCGCAGGAAGCCGAACACGCCAAGGGCAAGCTGAAGGAAATCAGCCGTCAGCGCCGTGAACGCGAGCAGCAGCAGCGCAAGGAAAAGGCGGAAAAGGAGAAGTCCGACCGTCTGAGCAGCAAGCTCGAACAGCTCGTGAACCTCAAGGGCCGCTAGGTCCGCATTGGTCGCAGCGCTTGCGCCGGGGTATCAGGCCAGGCGCTGCGGTTGAAATGCCGGCGTATGACCCAAACTAGATATCCAAACGTCTGTCTGAGTCCTTTGCCGTGTCCGAATCTTTGAACCTCTGTTGTCCTCACTGCTTTGTTACCAATCGTGTGCCTGCGCAACGTCTGGCTCAGGGGCCGCGCTGCGGTCGCTGCAAGTCCATGCTCTTTGCAGGCGAGCCGGTTGAAGTTGATTCTGTTGCGTCATTTGACAAGCTGGCGAGTCAGTCCGATATACCCGTGGTTGTCGATTTCTGGGCCTCCTGGTGCGGACCCTGCAAAATGATGGCGCCGGTGTTTGTGGCAACTGCCAAGCGACTGGAGCCGGACTATCGGTTTGTCAAGGTGGATACAGAGCAGCTCCCGGCGCTGGCGCAACGCTTTGCCGTGCGCAGCATTCCGACCTTGCTGGTACTCAAGGGCGGGCGGGAGCTCGGTCGCCAGGCCGGCGCCATGGATGGCGCCGGATTTGAGCGCTGGCTGCGTACATTCGGTTAGGGCGTTACGCGATCGTTGCAGTCTCGCCCTGTGAGAAACCGGGAGTTCGAAAAAAAGCCGCTGCTGTTGCAGCGGCTTTTTTATGATTGTCACAAATCACAAACCATATCTAGTTGCTGCTTATTCCAGTGCCTTGGGCGTGCCGTGCAGGAAGCCCTGGGTCGCATCGATTTTGAGACGCTGTAGCTGGGTTAGCTGGCTGGGGCGTTCGACTCGCTCGGCGTAGGCGGCAATATCCAGACTGTGAGCCACGCTCACCAGGCTGCTGACGAAGAACTGGTCCTGAGCATCGGTGTCGATATCATGCAAGAGGGAGCCATCGATCTTGATGTAGTCTGGCTGCAGTTTGTAAAGGTAGCCAAAACCGCTGGGGTGTACGCCAAAATTGTCGACACCAAAGCTGCATCCTAGCTGGCGCAGGGCATTTCGCAGGTCTTCGATACCGGTCAGATTGTTCAGCACCGAGGACTCGTTCAGCTCGATGCAAAGACGCGCCCGCTGATTCAGGGTTGTAAGGCGTTCGAGCAGCCATTGGCAAAAGCTTGCGTCGGTGGCGGATTCATTGGATAAATTGATGGCCAGCGTAGCGGTCGACGGGCCTTGCTGCAGGTATTCCAGGGCGTGATTGACCACGGCGCGGTCCATGTCGATCATCAGGCCAAGTTCCCGTACCACGCTGATAAAGTCACCGGCGCTGCAGGGGCTGTTGTCTCTATTGAGAATGCGCGCGAATACTTCCTGGTGCAGCTGGCGGTTATCGGCTGCGATGACAGGCTGGGCCTGCAGGAAGATCTGTTGCCGGTCGATAGCGGCTGAAACATGCTCGTGCCAGCTTTCATCCGTTGGCTGCGGGTCTCCGGGGGCCTGGAACTGATGGATGCGTCTGCCGTCCTGTTGTGCTTTCTCGGCCGCCAGGCGGGCGTTTGACTGCAGCTGCGCGGCGCCTGTCTGGTCGGTACCCAGGGCGATGCCGATGCGCAACGGCGCAGTGACATGGGTCTCGCTCTGGCACAGCTGCTGGTAGTCCTGATCGATGCAGGTCAGCAGATCGTTAACCTTGCGTTGTAGCTCGTCGGGCGGGGGCAGTTTCAGCAGCAGGGCGAAATCGGCACCGCTAAGGCGGCCAATAATGTGATCGTCGGCATCGTCACAGGTTTCGCCAAGCTGGGACGTCAGCAGGCGGATGAAGTTGTCGGTTTTTTCGGCTCCCAGTGCCTGATTGAGCGCCTGCAGATTGTCAATATGCACAAAGAGCAGTGCGCAGGGTCCGAAGTCCTGACGGTAGTCGAGCCGCTCGCCAAGCTGAGCCCTGGTGGCGCGCGGGTTGGGAAGGCCGGTAAGGTCATCGCGGTAGGCCTGGCGACGCAATTCCTCGATATTCTGGCTTTGTTCTTCGAACATCTGGTGTACCTGGCGCACCATCTGGTTCATGGCTTCAACGACGCGCCGCAGCTCGCGGGTTTTTGGCGTGCGTGGCTGTTCGATGTACTTCTTGTGGGTCAGGGCAATAGCCTGGTCCTCTACGCCCTTGAGGGGCCGCAGGATGATGCGCAGTATCAGGCTGATGGCCAGTGTGGAAATCAGCGCCAGAAACAGGAACCAGAGCAGGGTCTCCTGGGCAACGCGCCAGTACGCCTGGTAGGCATAGCCGGGGTGCCCCTGTACGAAAATGGAGCCGCTTTTGGCCCAGTTAAAATTGACCTCGCGGGTCATGGCCGGAGGTGTCAGTTTTACCAGGTTGACGAACCAGTGGGGCACGGTATTGCCGATGACCGGTGGCGTCGATTTGCTGAACAGCAGGTTGCCGTCTGCCGTGACCACATCAATGCGTTGGTAAAAGCCGCTGTCGAAAATGGCATTGACGGTGGTTTCAACCGTGGCGGCATCGCGGTTGGCAATATAGGGTGCCAGGTAAAGTCCCAGATGTGTTGCGGTATCCAGCGCGTGGGACTCCAGCTGGTTGGTCAGCATTCGCTTGGAACTGTCCGAGACGATATAGATCGTGCCGCCGGCCAGTCCCAACATTACCGCCAGGGTGGCAGCGATCAACTGGTTTACGAGTGACATGGTGTCTTCCTGTGTCTACTGGTCATGCTGTTGATTGATCCTCGACTGCAACTGAACCCAGGGCTTGAGTCGATCCGAGGCGCCAACCAGATCGGCACGTCGGCCTTTTTTGGTCAGCCAGAGATTGTCGCCATTAAAACTGTATACGTGCAGCAGGTCCGGACGCTGATTGGCGGGCTTGATGTCGGGTATCAGGTTGTCCAGTACCAGGGGGACGGCGCTGGGCTGCGGGTAGTAGGTTAGCACCATGTGGGCCTGGTTGAGGTCCAGGGCCTTGACGTAGGCAATGCTCATTTTTTCGATGGGCACGCCGAGTTCGCGCAGGGTGTAATACTTGGCGATGGAAAAATCCTCGCAGTCTCCGCCGTTGCTCACCAGAAACTCTACCGGGGTGGCCCAGTAGTCAGTCTTGTTCCAGTGGATGATATCGTCGAGAAAGCGCACCTGATTGAAGAAGCGGTTGACTTCGCGCAGCTTGGTGGCTTCGTCGGCGTCGGCGAGATCTGCGAGCAGGCGTTGCCAGGCGGCAAGGCGGCGTCTTGCCGGTTCGCCGTAGGTCCGGCCCAGTTCATTGATGGCGGCCTGGCTCAGGCGAACGCCGGTACTGTTGTCGGCCATGAGGGCGAGGCTTGCGCCGACGGCCAGGCATAAAAGCAGCGGTAGCAGCGTGCGAAGTGCTGGCCGTGGGCCTGCAGTGTCCTGCTGGTAGCGTCGTTGCGATTGCACCTGGTACTTCCTGTTCCCTGGGGAGATCATCATGGATCATCCCGCCGTTTCGCTCAAGGGTGAGAGGCGGCTTTACGGTTGAAAACTGGCGCTGAAGCGGGTGCGGTCATGGGGCTCGCCCAGTGTCAGTGCAGGCCCTTGGGGAATAATGCCGGTGGGGTTGATGGTACTGTGGCTGCGATAATAGTGGTGCTTGATCTGGGCCATGTCGACGGTGTCGCTGATGCCGGGCCACTGGTACAGTTCGCGCAGATAGCCTGACAGGTTCGGGTATTGGCGGATGGTGCGCAGATTCGTCTTGAAGTGTCCATGGTAGACGGCATCAAAGCGTACCAGGGTGGTAAAGAGGCGCCAGTCGGCTTCGGTTATCCGGCAGCCAAGCAGATAGCGTTGCTGACCGAGGCGCTGTTCGAGAGTGTCCAGCGCGTCGAAAAGTGACCCAAAGGCATCGTTGTAGGCGCTCTGGGTCGTTGCAAAGCCGCAGCGGTAGACACCGTTGTTAATGTGGCGGTAGACGAACTGGTTAATATCGTCGATATCACTGCGCAATGCTGCCGGATAGAGGTCGGGCCCCTGGTCAACGAGGTGGGAAAAGGCGCTGTTGAACATGCGCATGATGTCAGCTGACTCATTGCTGACGATGGTGTGCTGCTGCTTGTCCCACAACACCGGAACGGTGACGCGACCACTGTAATTGCTCTGGGCGCGGGTATAGAGCTCGTGGTGATAACGGCTCTGATAGAGCGGGTCGCCGGCGGGGTAGTCCGGGTGAATGAAGGCGGGGTCTTCCCGGTATTCCCAGCCGTTTTCCGCCATGAGCGGATGGACACTGCTGACGCTTATCAGAGACTCAAGTCCCTTCAAGTGACGGGCAATCAGGGTCCGGTGTGCCCAGGGGCAGGCCAGGGATACATAGAGATGGTAGCGCCCGGCTTCGGCCTTGAAGTTGCCGGAGCCGATCCGGTTGCGAAAGTGCGCTGCGTCCCGCACAAAGGCACCTCGCTGGCCCTCGGTGTCGTACCACTGATCCTGCCATTGCCCCTCTATCAGTAATCCCATGGTGTGACTCCGTGGTTGTGCCATGTGCGGTTGGCGAAAGGCTGCTGCAGGTCGTGCTGCGGCAAAAGATGTGATTGAAGGGCCTGGCCGGTTTCCCGGTGCAGGCCCTGTCTGCTGTACGGCGATTTGGCTATTGCAGCTGTTCGATGCTGCTGATCACCTGGTTCAGTGACTTTTCCTTCGTGTCGGCCA
>JBFGZM010000081.1:0-11539 GCA_041586815.1 Marinobacterium sp.
CTGGGCAAGGCAATGGAAATCATGGCCGCCATCAGGACGAAGGCCGTGGATACCCACAAGCAGGCTTCAAGTCCGTGCGCCTGGTAAACCCACCCTGACAGCACAGTGCCCAGCAGTCGTCCCAGCGCATTGGACATGTAGTAGAAACCCACATCCAGCGATACACCGTCTTCCTTGGCATAGGAGACGATCAGGTAACTGTGCAGCGAGGAATTCACCGCGAACAGCACACCGAAGACCATCAGGCCGCCGAGCAGGATGATCTGGGGTGCCCAGCCTGTCGACAGGCCGATGGCAATGGCTGCAGGCAGACCGGCCAGCAGTCCTGCCCAGACAGCGGCGGCGCGACCATCCGGGACATGACCACGCTGCTTGCCGGTGATGCGCGGCGCTAAGGACTGAACGATTCCATAGCCGATGACCCAGGTTGCCAGGAAGCCACCCACCAGCCAGAAGTCCCAGCCAAACACCGTACTGAGGTAGACCGGCAGCGCGATTACGAACCACACATCACGGGCGCCGAAGAGGAACATCCGCGCCGCCGAGAGAATGTTGATCGCCCGGCTCTTGGAGAGAATGTCGCGAAACCGGGGCCGGGCTGTGGCACGGCCCAGATCTTTTTTCAGCAGGAGCAGGCTCGCCAGCCAGATCACGGCCAGAACGCAGGCCATCGCCAGGACAGCGCCTGCGAACCCGAGCAAGGCCAGCAGGGCGCCACCAAGGAAGAAGCCAACGCCTTTCAGCGCGTTCTTTGAGCCGGTGAGAATCGCCACCCACTGGTACAGAGTGCCTTGCTGGTGGCCAGGCACCAGCAGCTTGATCGAGCTCTTGGCGCTCATCTTGTTGAGGTCCTTGGCGATGCCAGACACGGCCTGTGCGGCCATGACCCAGGGTATGGTCAGCCAGGCCGCAGGCACCGTCAGCATCAGCAAGGCTGCCACCTGCAGGGCAAGGCCAATGTTCATGGTGCGGTTCAGGCCCAGGCGCGCGCCGAGGTAGCCCCCCACCAGGTTGGTGATGACACCAAATATCTCGTAGAAGAGAAACAGCGCAGCAATTTGCAACGGTGTGTAGCCCAGAGTGTGGAAGTGCAACACCACCAGCATGCGCAGCGCGCCATCGGTGAGGGTAAAAGCCCAGTAATTGCCGGTGACCAGCAGATACTGGCGCACTTCCGGGGACAGGCCTGTCAGGGTTATCATCAGCGCATCCTGTTACTTGGCCAGGCCGACCAGCCTGGCCAGCTCGACCGCCCGGTTGGCGTATCCCCATTCGTTGTCGTACCAGGCGTATATTTTTACCTGGGTGTCATTGACCACCATGGTGGAAGGCGCATCAATGATCGAGGAGCGCGGGTCGGTGCGGTAGTCGATGGACACCAGGGGGCGTTCTTCATAGCCGAGGATGTTTTTCAGCGGGCCGGCAGCGGCGGCTTTAAACAGCGCATTGACTTCATCCGCGCTGGTGGCGCGACTGACCTCGAACACGCAGTCGGTCAGCGAGGCGTTGGCCAGCGGGATGCGCACGGCATGGCCATTTAATTTGCCGCGCAACTCGGGGAATATCTCGGCAATTGCCGTGGCCGAACCGGTGGTGGTCGGAATCAGGCTCATGCCCGAGGCCCTTGCCCGGCGCAGATCCTTGTGGGGCTGATCAAGAATGCTCTGGGTATTGGTCAGATCGTGAATCGTGGTGATAGAGCCATGGCGGATGCCCAGGTTCTCATGAATGATCTTGACCACCGGCGCCAGGCAGTTGGTGGTGCAGGAGGCGGCCGTCAGGATGCGATGCTGTGCCGGGTCGAACAGGTGCTGGTTGACGCCCATCACCACGTTCAGTGCACCCTTTTCCTTCACCGGCGCGCATACCACTACACGTTTTACGCCCTGATCCAGGTAGGCCTGCAGTACCGCAACGGTTTTCATCTTGCCGCTGGCTTCAATCACCAGATCACAGCCGGACCAGTCGGTGTCGGCAATGGTCTTGTTGGCTGTGACCTTGATGTGCTTGCCATCAATCACAACATGATCTCCCTCGGAGCTGGCTTCGTGGTTCCAGCGGCCATGTACCGAGTCGAAATTGATCAGGTGGGCATGGGTTGCGGCATCACCGGCCGGATCATTGATCTGCACAAACTCGAATTCGGGCCAGTTCCAGGCGGCGCGCAAGGCAAGACGACCGATGCGACCGAAACCGTTGATACCTACTTTAATGCTCATGATGTCCTCTCGTGGCTGTTGGCAGTCTGTCGAACTTAACGCTGATCTGCTGCGGAAAAACCGATGTTGGTCATTCTTCGCGCTCTTTTGTGTTAAATAGAACCACTATTCGTCTCAAAAGAGCTCAAAAACTGCCTCAAATGGATTTCCCCTCGTTACGATCGGTCAAGGCCTGCAGGCTGTCAGCTGTGGTTGTTTACAACTTGGCGAAGTCGAGCTGTTTGATGTAGCTGATATGAACCGGGTTCTGAATGGCCCGGGGGCGCAGTACCTGCACTTTATCGATAGCTTCCTGGAGCGGAACACCGCACTCGATCAGCAGCTGGGCGGCAATCAGGCCGGTGCGGCCCGAACCGCCCTTGCAGTGGATGGCGAGGGCCTTGCTTTCGGTGAGGAGCTGTCTGATGCGCCCGCCATGGGTTTCCCATGCCGTCTGGAACGGCTCAGCGGGTGCCTGATCGTCTTCCACCGGCAGATGAAACCACTCGATGTCACGCTGCTGGCACTCTTCGGGCAGCTGTTCGGCCTGGTTACGGGCCAGTTCCGTGGTGGGCATCAGCGTCAGCAGAGCGGATGCACCGGCTGCCTTCAAAGTATCCAGGGCATCATCCATCGATGCTTCCTGAGTGCCTGGGCAGGGCGTAAGGATCAGCTGGGCCTTGATCGGGCCGACGGACAATACGGAATATGGATGTGGTTGCATGCGGCTAGTCCCTCAGATCGAATGTTGAGTCACACGCTCGGACAGTTTTTCCGCTGACTCCTTGCGTTCGGAATAGCGGTCAACCAGGTAGTCGGAGCGCTCACGCAGCAGCAGGGTGAATTTCACCAACTCTTCCATCACATCCACGACGCGGTCGTAGAGTGGGGATGGTTTCATGCGACCAGCCTCGTCGAACTCCTGATAGGCCCGCGGCACGGAGGACTGGTTGGGAATGGTGAACATGCGCATCCAGCGGCCCAGCACACGCAGCTGGTTAACCACGTTAAAGGACTGCGAGCCGCCACAGACCTGCATGACGGCGAGTGTCTTGCCCTGGGTCGGGCGCACCGCGCCAACAGACAGTGGAACCCAGTCGATCTGTGCCTTGAATACTGCACTCATCGAGCCGTGGCGTTCCGGCGAGCACCAGACCTGGCCTTCTGACCACTGCATCAGCTCGCGCAGTTCCTGCACCTTGGGGTGGTCGTCCGTCGCATCATCCGGCAACGGCAGCCCGGATGGATTGAAAATGCGCGTCTGGGCGCCGAAATGCTCCAGCAGGCGCGAGGCCTCTTCGGTCAGCAGGCGGCTGAAGGAGCGCTCGCGGTTCGAGCCATAGAGCAACAGGATGCGGGGCCTGTGCATCGCTGCAGGTCGGCCCTCAGGCAGCTCTGAGACAGGCAGACTCACAAGGCCGGCATCCAGGTTGGGAATAGCATTTTCAGTCATGAGTGAACTCCTGAGCGAGGGTTTCCAGGGGGCGGTCGAACCAGAGACGTTTGAGCCACAGGGCGACACCGACCAGGGAAATCAGTACCGGCACTTCGACCAGGGGGCCAATAGCAGTAGCGAAAGCCACTGGAGACGCGAGGCCGAAGGTGGCAATAGCGACAGCGATGGCCAGTTCGAAGTTGTTGCTGGCGGCTGTGAAGGCCAGTGCGGTCGTGCGCGGGTAATCCGCCTGCAGCCGTTTGCCCATCCAGAAGCTGATGAAGAACATCACCACGAAGTAGATGCTCAGCGGCAAGGCGATACGCAGCACATCCAGCGGCAGTTGCAGCACCATGGCACCCTTGAGGCTGAACATCGCCACGATGGTCAGCAGCAGCGCGACCAGGGTCAAAGGGCTGATGCGGGGGATGAAACGCTGGCTGTACCAGGCGTCGCCTCTGCGTGCGATCAGCACCTTGCGTGTAAGAAAGCCGGCCAGGAACGGGATGCCCAGGTAGATCAGCACTGACTCGGCAATGCTGCTGTAGCTGACATCAACCACACTGCCTTCCAGCCCGAACAGCGGAGGGAGCACACCGAGGAAAAACCAGGCATAGAGGCTGAAAAACAGGATCTGAAAGAGGCTGTTGAACGCGACCAGACCGGCTACATACTGATTGTTGCCCCCGGCGATCTGGTTCCATACCAGCACCATGGCGATGCAGCGCGCCAGCCCGATAAGGATCAGGCCAGTCATGTACTCGGGTTTGTCAGCCAGAAACAGAGCGGCCAGAGCGAACATCAATACCGGGCCTATGATCCAGTTCTGGATCAGAGACAGTACGAGAATGCGCCTGTCCCTGAAAACTTCGGGCAGGGTTTCATACCTGACCCTGGCCAGTGGCGGGTACATCATCACGATCAGGCCAATGGCAATCGGAATATTGGTCGACCCGACTGACAGGCTGTTCAGCCAGGTCGGCAACCCTTCGAAGAGGTTGCCGAGGCTAATGCCCAGTGCCATGGCGAGAAAGATCCAGATCGTCAGGTAGCGATCCAGAAATGAGAGGCGGCTTTTGCTCATCATCATGCCTTTGTTGCCCGGGTTGCTCCCGAGCGATCTTGTGCCTGGTTAATGCAACTCAGGCGGGTGTTAATTCAGCAGCAACTGGCTATTCGCTGTGGCCGGTCTCCCATGAGATCCAGGCGCCGGGTATCCGGGCTAAGCCAGTGCTGGTTGGCGTCCAGGGTGCTTCTCAAAATGGCGATTACCCAGTCTGGCAAGCTGGGATGCAAGCGGTAATACACCCACTGTCCCTGTCGGCGATCTTCCAGCAGGCCGCAATTACGCAGCTGCGCCAGATGGCGCGACACCTTGGGCTGGCTCTCATCGAGCGCACAGGTCAGCTCGCATACACAGAGTTCAGCCTCTCGGGTAATGAGCAGCATCAGGCGAATACGGGTGTCGTCTGCCAGACATTTGAATACGGTAGTTGGAGTCAGGTGATCTGCCATGGGTCTCTCAGCGTTTGGTCTTCACAAGGACGAACATCTTGATGCGTTCGTGTATGTCGTGAAGGGTATGGCGAAATGCATCGGGCTGGCTACTGGTTACGGGATCTTCAAAGTTCCAGGCCAGCACTTCCCCGCCACCGGGAAGGGCGTGACATTCCAGCGACGACTTGTCGCATAAAGTGATGACATAGTCGAAGCGCTCACTGGCAATCTCCTCGATAGACTTGCTGCGCAGGCCCCGGGTATTTACGCCCAGGTTTTCAAGCGCTGCCAGGGTTCGGGGATCAATGTCAGAAGGCTCAGTGCCGGCACTGAATGCCTCAAAGTGTTCTGGGGCAGTGTGCCGCAGCAGGGCTTCGGCTAGCTGGGAGCGTGCGGCGTTAGCCACACAAATGAACAGCACGCGGGTCTTGTCGGTCATGGCCAAGTCTCGGCTGGATAGGATCTGGATACGAGCCCAGTAATATATGTTTTTTCGAATATTCAGTAAAGTGGAGAAGGCAGCTTCCAAGGTGTATGCAGTACTATTTTGTATTTTTTGTCTTAAAAATTGGTTTTTGTTGATTTTTGTGCGGCTTTTTAGGCGTCTTTCTCTATAGATATGAATATACGAATATTTAAATATTTTAATTGTTTTGTCATTTTTTGGGCTTAGGCTGCCCCCGTGTACCTCAACGTTAAACAGGAACTTTGCGATGAAGAAACTGACTTTGACAGCGATGCTGCTGACCAGCCTGTTCGGCACTGCCGCTTATGCCAGCGAATACGATGAGCCCGGTTTTGCCACCGAGGTTGAAGATGGCCGTCTGTGGGTATTCCGTGAAGGTTCCGAGGAACTGGAAGAGTTCAAGAAAACAGGTGAGCCGGCCAAGCAGTTCACCGACATCGGTAGTGGCCCTAACGGCATGACCGTGAAAGCGGCGGACGAGAATACGCTGAGGGACTATCTCCAGGTGATCAAAAAATAATCCTGGCTGCTGGCGGGTTGTTGATAGACCCGAAGGGAAACATTCGGATACGGCCAGTACCGAATGTGGTGAATGTGTTCAGACAGATGTCAAAAAACCGGGGGCGAATGCCCCCGGTTTTTGTGTTGCGTACAAGGCCAGACCGTGAGGTCTGACCGAGACCGGCTTTTAGTCGCGTTCGATTGCCAGCGCGGTACCCATGCCGCCACCGATGCACAGTGTGGCCAGGCCTTTCTTGGCATCACGCTTGATCATTTCATGCACCAGGCTGACCAGAACACGGCAGCCGGATGCACCGATCGGGTGGCCCATGGCAATAGCGCCGCCATTGACGTTGACGATGCTGGTGTCCCAGCCAAGGTCCTTGTTGACTGACATGGCCTGGGCGGCGAAGGCTTCGTTGGCTTCAACCAGCTCCAGGTCCTTGACGCTCCAGCCGGCTTTTTCCAGTGCCTTGGTGGTCGCGCAGATCGGGCCTGTACCCATGATGGCAGGATCAACACCCGCGGATGCATAGGCCTTGATGCGGGCCAGAGGCTTGAGGCCGAGCTCTGCAGCTTTTTCGGCCGAGCACAGGATCACGGCAGCGGCACCATCGTTGATGGTGGAGCTGTTACCGGCGGTAACGGTACCGTCACGCTTGAATGCCGGGCGCAGTTTGCCCAGGGCTTCGGCGGTGACACCAAAGCGCGGCTGCTCGTCGGTGTCGAACACAACCGGGTCGCCCTTGCGCTGCGGGATGCTCACCGGAATGATTTCGTCCTTGAAACGACCGGAGGTCACAGCGGCCTCGGCCTTGTTCTGGGACGCGGCAGCAAAGGCATCCTGCTCTTCACGGGTGAAGCCGTATTTTTCAACGATGTTCTCTGTGGTGATACCCATATGGTAGTTGTTGAAGGCGTCCCAGAGGCCGTCCTTGATCATGGTATCGACCATGCTCCAGTCACCCATGCGGGCACCGTTGCGCGAGTTCGGCAGTACGTGCGGCGAGGCGCTCATGTTTTCCTGGCCGCCGGCGATGATGATGTCGGCATCGCCACAGCGGATGGCCTGGGTTCCCAGCTGAAGGGCCTTGAGGCCGGAGCCGCAAACCTTGTTGATGGTCATGGCCGGCACTTCGTTCGGCAGGCCGCCATTGAGGGCTGCCTGACGCGCAGGGTTCTGGCCGCAGCCAGCAGCCAGTACCTGGCCAAGAATGACTTCATCGACCAGGGCGGGGTTGATTTGAGTTTGTTCCAGCAGGGACTTGATGACGGTGGCCCCAAGATCGGCCGCAGGGATGGCAGCCAGGGATCCATTGAAGGTGCCAATAGCCGTACGGCCAGCAGCTACAATTACGACGTCGCGCATAGGTGTGCCTCTAATTGTGGGTAGCTTCTTAATTGTGGTGCTGGGGGTCTGTTGCACCGAGCCACGGTCACCAAAACGTACTTACATGCAGACGAGGGCTGTGCGCGTGGTCTGCAAGTCGGCTGGTGGTCGTTCTGCTCAGGTATCTGCAGGCAGACTCCTGCGGACCAGAATAACGGGAAAATTTGACCCCGTTATTGCAGTGGCGAAATAAAACTCCAGCCCCGGCGGCAAGGACGAGTTGCCCCCGGGACCGCCAATGGCAGGTCCGCGTCACACTGTTATATTTCATTCTTCAGTAATGTGACTGGCCCAGTCTGCGCGAGCTGTTCTCTGTTTGTCAAGCGCATAACCTGCATGCAGACCGCATGTTATGCCGCCTGGAGAGAGGAGGGGGGAGCAATGCTGGCTGCGGCCCTGGCAGCAGCCAGCGGGGTATCAGAGGTCGAGTTCGAGATTGTCGATCAGGCGGGCGGCACCGAGGTAGGCGGCGCTGAGTATGACCAGTTGGGTATCGGAGGCTGTTGCTGGCTGCAGGTCGCTGCGGCGCACAATGCGCATGAAATCGCCCCTGAAGCCGGCACTTTCCAGTTGCTGCAGTGCCTGGGCCGCCAGTGTCGGGTAGTCGCGCTGACCGCCCTGAATAGCCTGTGCGGTTTCGCGCAGTACCCGATTCAGAGTCGGTGCTACGGCCAGCTCGGCCGGGCTGAGATAGCCGTTGCGCGAGCTGAGTGCCAGTTGCCGGTCATCCCGTACGATGTCGACACCGTGAATGTCGATGGGCATGCAGAGGTCTTCTACCATGCGCCGGATTATCATCAACTGCTGGTAGTCCTTGCAGCCGAAAAAAGCGCAATCCGGCTGCACGATGCCAAACAGCTTGCTGACGACGGTGGTGACACCACGAAAGTGACCCGGGCGGGTACTGCCACAATGCAGATCGGACAGGCCGGTGACTTCAACGATGGTCTGCTGTTCGCGGCCGTTGGGGTAAACTTCCGCTTCACTGGGGGCAAACAGGTAGTCGCAACCGGCGGCCGCGAGCCTGGCCTGGTCGGCTTCCAGTGTGCGGGGGTAGGCGTCCAGGTCTTCGCCGGGGCCAAACTGCAGCGGATTGACGAAGATGGTCGCAACGATGAGATCTGCATGCTGGCGTGCCTGGTTCACCAGCTCGATATGACCGGCGTGCAGGTTGCCCATGGTCGGCACCAGGCCGATACGCTTGCCGGCACGGCGTGCGGTGCTCAGCTGCTCGCGCAGCGCCTGAATATGATGGATAGTCTGCATGTCACGCGAACCCGTGCTCGTCGGCGGGGAAGGTGCCAGCGCGAACCTGGTCGCCATAGCTCTGCAGGGCGCCGGCAATGCTGTCGGATTCAGTCATGAAGTCTTTTACAAAGCGCGGCTTTCTGCCTGGCGTAATGCCGAGCATGTCGTGCAGCACCAGTACCTGGGCATCGGTCTGCGGGCCTGCACCTATGCCGATGACCGGAATGCTGACAGCGCGGGAGATGTCTCCGGCAAGCGCGGAAGGTACACATTCGAGCAGGAGCAGGCTTGCGCCGGCCTGTTCGAGCAGGATGGCGTCGTCGAGCATCTGCTGAGCGCTGGCCTCGTCGCGGCCCTGCACGCGGTAGCCACCGAGGCGGTTCACCGCCTGAGGTGTGAGTCCAAGGTGCGCGCAGACAGGGACGCCGCGGTCAGCCAGTAACCTGATGGTCTCGGCCAGCCAGGCGCCGCCCTCAATCTTGATGATATGGGCGCCCGCCTGCATCAGAATGCCGGCGTTGAGCATCGCCTGCTCCGGAGTTGCATAGCTCATGAACGGCAGGTCGCTCATCAGCATGGAACCCTGGTTGCCGTTTGCCACACAGCGAGTGTGGTAGGCCATTTCCTCGACCGTCACCGGCAGGGTGCTGTCATGGCCCTGCAGGACCATGCCCAGGGAGTCACCTACCAGAATGACCTCTGTGCCAGCGTTACTGACCAGCTGCGAGAAGCAGGCATCGTACGCGGTCAGAACCGCGAACTTCTTGCCATCCTGCTTGAGGGCGGACAGCGTATGCAGAGTGACGTTATTCATAGGGAACTCGGCTTTTCGTTTGGCTTCAACGGCTCCGGATTATAACGAGATCCGTTCCAGTGTGCCTATAGGGCATTCAGTTAACAGCGCTGCCAGTGATCGACCGTCTGGCAAGTGCAGCTCGGGACTGATTTCGTTCAGTGGCCAGAGGACAAAGTTGCGCTCGGCCATGCCGGGGTGGGGCACCGACAGACGCGGGCTCTGAATCTGCTCATCACCATAAAGCAGCAGGTCCAGATCCAGCGTACGCGGCCCCCAGCGCTCCAGCCGTACACGCTGGTGCAGTTGCTCCAGAGCCTGCAGCTTATCCAGCAGGCTGTGTGCTTCCAGGGTAGTTTCCAGCAGCGCGACGGCGTTTATGTAGTCTGGCTGATCGGCGGGCCCCATCGGGGCCGAACGGTACAGACTGGAGTGGGCCAGCAGCCTTGTCTCAGGTACGGTTGCGAGTTCCTCTAGCGCACGCACAACCTGCTGCTGCGGTGCGTCTAGATTGCTCCCAAGGCCTATGTAGCAGTACATGGAGTCAGGCATCGCGTGGACGGGAGCGAGGCTTGCGCCGGCGCTTGCGTGGCTTGGAGGCGGGCGCCAGATCTTCCTGCAGTGTCTCCCGGTCATCACCATTGGCTTTCTGGTAATCGGTCCACCACTGGCTCAGGCCGCCGAGGTCTTCACCGCTGGATTCGCGCAGCAGCAATAGATCGTAGGCCGCTCTGAAGCGCGGATGTTCCATGAGGCGCTCAGCACGGCTACCCTGGCGTTTGGGCAGTCGCAGCTGCAACTCCCAGATCTCACGCAGTGGCGTGGAAAAACGACGTGGTATGGCGATATGACGGATCTGAGCGGCGATAACTTCATTGGCGGCCTCATGCAGCGCCGGCAATGGAGGCATGCGGCCTTCCTTCATCAGGCTGTTCAGGCGCAGCTGCATGGGG
Source organism: Marinobacterium sp. (assembly GCA_041586815.1). GTDB lineage: Bacteria > Pseudomonadota > Gammaproteobacteria > Pseudomonadales > Balneatricaceae > Marinobacterium_A. Next base: position 10,482 of record JBFGZM010000081.1, read on the forward strand.
TACCACAGCAAAGCGGCGAACAGGAAGGCGGGGGTGACACTCTTGCCCTGTTCCAGTCGGCGGTCGGTATTGCGCAATGCCTTCAGTATGAGCTCTTCCACCGGCATGCCGGCGGCAGGACCGCGTTCAAGGGCATCCTGAACCTGCGGGAACAGCTGCTCGAACAGTCCATACTTCTGCATCTGCCTGTAGGCGTCTACGCCGTGGCCCGACTGCAGCAGTTTGAGTACTTCATCAAACATGCGGGCGGCGGGGATATCACGCAGTAGCGGAGCCAGCTGGTGGATGGGGGCGGCGGTGGCAGGCTCGATGTCAAAATTCAGCTTGGCGGCGAAGCGTACTGCGCGCAGCATGCGTACCGGGTCTTCGCGGTAGCGGGATGCCGGATCTCCGATCATGCGAATGACTTTCTGGCCGATATCCCGGTAGCCTCCGGCAAAATCGTGCACGCTGTGATCCTGGGCGGAGTAATACAGAGCATTGATAGTAAAGTCGCGACGCAGCGCATCTTCGCGCAGTGTGCCGTAGACGTTATCACGCAGTATCAGCCCGCTCGCGGCCTGGCGGCCGTCTTCGCCATCTTCATTGCGTTCATCGGTGTCATGTCCGGCACGGAAGGTCGCAACCTCGATAACCTCGCGCCCAAAGCGAACATGTACCAGTTTGAAGCGCCGACCGATCAGGCGTGAACGACGAAACAGTTCTTCTGCCTGCTCTGGTGTGGCTGAGGTGGCCACGTCAAAATCCTTGGGGCGCAGGCCGAGCAGAATGTCGCGTATGCAGCCGCCCACGAGGTAGGCTTCATGGCCATCATCGTTCAGGCGATGCACGACTTTAAGCGCGTTCTCATCGAGGTGCTGGCGGGGGATGTTGTGTTGGTCTCGGGTGATGACGCTTTCCAGCGCGCTGCCGTCAGAGGCAGACTTTCCATCAGTATCCAGCTTGGGTGCCATATGTCTTCTACGCAGTAGCAGGGTGGCGCCAATAAGGATAACCGCAATAGCCGCGGCTATGATCAGGCTCATATCCATAAGTGTTTGTTTTTTGTTCGCCCTGGC
>JBFGZM010000082.1:0-11531 GCA_041586815.1 Marinobacterium sp.
AGGCCGTCCGCAATGGCCTTGCGCTCGGTTTCCGGAATGCCAATCTGAATGGGCTGATTGCTCATGCTCTACTCCTTGCCTGATTGAGTGTTCTGATTATCTGGAGCCAGTATAAACAGCGACTCCTGATAGTTAAAATTTCCCTTTTAAATATCTACGATTGCGTATAACTATGTGGCGACTACCCATAGCGCTTGTCAGCGACAAAGGGATTGTTACGTCGTTCTTCTCCAAAGGTGGACATGGGGCCATGACCGGGGATAAAGGCAACGTCATCCCCCAGCGGCAGCAACTTGTTGCGAATAGAGTCGATCAGATGCTGATGGTTCCCCTGGGGGAAATCGGTGCGGCCGATCGAACCATGAAACAGTACATCCCCCACCAGCGCCAGCTCGATGCCCTGGTGATAAAAAATCACATGACCCGGCGTGTGCCCCGGACAATGCAAAACCTGCAACCGCTGATTGCCCACCGCCACGACATCACCATCGTCCAGCCAGCGATCGGGCGTAAATGACTCCACGCGGGGAAAGCCAAACATCTGGCTCTGCTGATCCAGGCCTTCGATCCAGAACAGATCCCCCGGGTGGGGGCCCTCAATCGGGATGTCATGCAGAGTGGAAAGCTCATGGGTACCACCAGCATGGTCGATATGCGCATGCGTCAGCAGGATTTTTTCCACCACCACTCCCAGCTCTTTGATACGCGCCTGGATAAGCTCCAGATCACCACCGGGATCAACCACCGCGGCCCTGTTGGTTTCTTCGCACCAGATCAGGGTGCAGTTCTGTTGAAAGGGAGTCACCGGAATGATGCTGTACTTCATGTTGGGCCTGCCTGCGTAAGAGAGGCCCCAGTATACCCAACTTCCGGCACACCCCGGCAACGCCGATTTGCAGACTGGGGTTCAATGGGCAGATCATGTACAGCCGGGCCAGCCAGACGATATGATAGTCGGAACAGGGTATGCATAATCAGAAGAAACGCACCGAAAAGGCAGGATGAAGCATGAGCAAACTGAAGCAGGAAGCCGAACTGGTACGTGAAGCCATACGCGTCGGCGGACTTTATATGCAAAAGCGCGGTGCTGGCGAGTTTGAAGCCACCGACAGCGCCAGCGAGAAAACCCGGGCACTGTACCGGCTGCTGGTAAAAGACCAGCTTATCCAGCCCCTGGCCCGCGATCAGGAGAACGAACGCAACATGAAGCACAAACTGGCCCTCTGGATCGAACGCCAGCTACCCGCCGGACATCCGCTGAAATCCTGATTTCGCGCACCGCAACAGAACACCTACAAAGAATTCCGCAGCACCAAGAGGCGCCGCATGATCAGGCGCCTCTTCATGAACAGCTCATAAAATCACATCACTACTTGTTTAAAACATATTAAACGAACTTAGACCCGTTTTTTCGAATAGCCTACATCGTCCGCTCAGCGGTACGCCATGCTAAAGATCACCCTGTTCATTCTGACGCTCGTCCTATAATGCTCCTTTGTCCAACTTACCGCCCCTGCCGGACCACTTTCACCCAGCAGGATGTGGTGCCGCGAAGCGAAACCCAGCCCGACCCACACGGAAGAACGGCTGCGAACGCACTGAAATGACACCTAATGTGTTCGCATGGTGCATTCACAGATTTAAATATTGGCTATATTTTGTATGCAAAGCCACACGACGCTCCAATGCCCTCAGTCAATCACGCAGAAGCAGACTCAAGCCATAAACATAACTATTTAAAATCATATAGTTACAACTTCATCATTCCACAGACCAAGTTACGCACCAGTCCCAGGACAGCACTGGCACACGATCTGCATGCAATAAAACGAATCTACAGCATCTGGAGCATGCAACATGAATCGTCGTGACTTTTTAAAGGGAACCACTGCTCTTACCGTTGGTGCAAGCCTGCTGCCATTCCTCAAATCACTACCGGCAGAAGCAGCAGCTCCGAGTGACAGTCTGGTTGTCGTGATGGGCGGAACCATCAACAGTCTGGATATCCACCGCAGCGGTACCAACCGCTCCAGCTATCAGGTGGCCATCAACTGCTACGACCGTCTTGTCACCTTCGGCACCAAGCAGAATCCGGACGGTTCGCTGAGTTACGACTACAACAACTTGCAGCCTGAGCTGGCCCAGTCCTGGGAGGTCAGCGAAGACGGGCTCAAACTTGTCTTTACACTGCGTGACGACGCCACCTTCTGGGATGGCAAGCCGGTCACTGCACATGACGTGAAATGGTCCTTCGATCGTGCCGTTTCCCTTGGCGGATTCCCCACCGTACAGATGAAGGCCGGCCTGCTGGAAAAACCCGAGCAGTTCAGGGCGCTGGATGACAAAACCTTCGAGATCATTTTGCCACGCCCCTCCAAGCTATCGCTACCGGATCTGGCCACTCCGATTCCGATCATCATCAATTCCGAAGTGGCCAAGGCACATGCCACCGAAACTGATCCCTGGGCCACCGAATACCTGCACCATACGCCCGCAGGCTCCGGCGCCTTCAAGGTCGAACGCTGGGATGCCGGACAGCAACTGGTGTATACCCGCAATGATGACTGGAAGTCCGGCCCGCTGCCCGGCTACTCACGCATCATTGTGCGGGAAGTTCCATCGCAGTCGACCCGCCGCGCACTGATCGAACGCGGTAATGCGGGCGTATCTCTGGATATTCCCCCCAAGGATGCCAAAGAACTCGACTCCATGGAGGCGGTGAGCGTCGCCGGTGCGCCAATCGATAACTGCATCTATTCCCTGTGCACCAATCTGGATTTTGAACCCTTTAAGGACAAGCGGGTTCGCCAGGCAATCGCCTGGGCCTTGCCGTACCAGCAGATGTTCGACCAGGCCGCCTATGGCATGGGTATTCCAATGTGGGGCGGTGGCAGCGAAGTCACCAGCATTGCCTGGCCACAGCCATCACCCTATGCCGATAACATTGAAAAAGCCAAAGCGCTGCTCGCCCAGACGCCATACAAGGACGGCTTCGAGGTGCCAATTTCCTTCGACCTGTCCCAGGCGGACTGGGCGGAACCCGCAGCACTGCTCATTCAGCAGGGACTGTCCAGAATCGGTATCAAGGCCACCATCGACAAAGTCCCGGGGGCCAACTGGCGCACGCTTGCTCTGGTCGAAAAGAAACTGCCGCTGCACCTGGAAAACTTCGGTGGCTGGCTGAACACGCCTGATTACTATTTTTACTGGGCCTATATCAAGGGCAACCTGTTCAACTCTTACAACTACGACAATGCCGAAATGACGGCCCTGGTCGGCAGCACGCTGGATATGCCAATGGATGAGGCAGCCTACCCCGGTAACATCAAGCGCATGATTGAACTGGCTTTCGATGACATCCCGCGCATCCCGCTGTGGCAGCCTACGCTCAATGTTGCCCTTAACCCGCAGGTTGACGGATATGAGTTCTGGTTCCACCGCCAGGTGGACGTACGCAGCCTCAAGCCCCGCAACGTCTGACGGACAGGAATTGACGATGCCAGGCACAAATAAAGTCAAACAGATTGGGGGGCGCCTGCTACAGGCGCTTCCCACGGTGTTCGGCATTCTGGTCGTCTGCTTTCTGTTGACCCGGGCGTTGCCCGGCGATCCGGCCGCTTACTTTGCAGGCCTCATGGCCGATGCCGAGTCCATAGAGGCGGTAAGGGCGACACTGGGGCTGAACAAACCCCTGCCCGCTCAGTTTGTCGATTACATCACCGATCTGCTGCACGGCGATCTTGGCACCGCCGTGTCCACCGGTCAGCCAGTGGTCACCGAGCTGGCTACCCGATTGCCGGCGTCGCTGGAGCTAACCCTCAGCGCACTGCTGCTGTCCTTCGCCATTGCCGTTCCCCTCGGCGTGCTGGCCGCCACAAGGCCCAATAGCTGGGTGGACCATCTGTGTCGGTTTGTGGTGACCGCCGGTGTGTCGCTGCCCACGTTCTTTACCGGACTGGCCCTGATGTATGTGTTTTATTATCTGCTTGGATGGGCGCCTGCGCCGCTGGGGCGCATCGACATCCTGTACCTGCCACCGCAGCACATCACCGGGTTCTTCGTCGTCGATGCCCTGCTGGCCGGCGATCTGGATACCGCCCGAGCCGCGCTTGCACAGCTAATGCTGCCGATGATTACGCTGGCACTGTTCACTCTGGCTCCCATTGCCAGGATGACAAGGGCTGCGATGATTCAGGTGCTGGATGGTGATTTTGTGCGCACCGCCCGAGCCGCCGGTCTAACCAGTCGCAAGGTGCTTTTCAGCTACGCCCTGCGCAATGCATTGCTGCCGGTCATTACTACCCTGGGCATGGTGTTTTCCTTTGTACTGGGAGCCAACGTCCTGGTGGAAAAAGTCTTTGCCTGGCCGGGTATTGGTTCCTTTGCCGTAGAGGCACTGATTGTGTCGGATTACGCCGCGGTACAGGGGTTTGTGCTCTGTATGGCGCTGTTGTTCGTCGGACTGAATCTGCTGATCGATATCATCTATACGCTGATCGATCCGCGCATGCGGGACGAGGGCTGAACCATGAATACCGCCGTAACCACCACAAAAGAAGCCCCTGCTGTAACAGCGCCTCCAGGCCGCTCCTACTGGCATCACGCAGGCTATGTCATCTCGGAAAATCCAGTGACAGGACTGGCATTCGGGCTGTTTTTCATGCTCCTGCTCATTGCCGCCTTCGGCCCCGCACTGGCACCTTTCGATCCGCTGAAAACCGGTGCAGGGCCGGCACTGTCGCCACCGTCATCCAGCCACTGGTTTGGCACGGATCACCTGGGCCGGGACCTGTTTTCACGCGTTCTGGTTGCCACCAGGCTGGATCTGCTGATCTCGGTCGTAGCGGTGGGCATATCCTTTGTGTTCGGATCGGTGATCGGTGCTTTCGCCGGTTACTACGGAGGCTGGATCGAACGTCTGATCGGGCGCCTGGTGGATACCATCATGGCTTTTCCACTGTTTGTACTGGCCATGGGCATTGTTGCCGCAGCGGGCAATACAGTGGAAAACATCGTTTATGCCACGGCCATCATCAACCTGCCATTCTATGCCCGCATGGCCCGCACGGAGATCAGCGTACGGCGCAACGCCGGCTATGTGCAGGCCGCACGGTTATCGGGCAATGGCGATATGCGAGTACTGTTTTGTCATATGTTTCCCAATACGCTGCCGCCGATGATGGTGCAGATTTCCCTCAATCTTGGCTGGGCCATCCTTAACGCCGCCGGGCTTTCATTTATCGGTCTGGGCGTCACCCCCCCAACGCCCGAGTGGGGAATTCTGGTCGCCGAAGGTGCCAACTTTATTGTTTCAGGCGAATGGTGGCTGGCCTTTTTCCCGGGCGCAGCCCTCATGCTGGCCGTGTTGACATTCAACCTGATGGGTGATGGCCTGCGTGACCTTGTCGACCCGCAGCGCCGCACCTGAGGAGAAGAACATGACCATACCACTGCTGGATATCCGGGAACTGACAGTCCAGTTCAAAACCCGCCGCGGCGATGTCACGGCGATTAACGAAGTCAGCCTCAGTGTCAACAAGGGCGAAACCCTGGGCATCGTTGGCGAGTCCGGCTCAGGCAAGTCGGTCACCTCCCTGGCCACCATGCGCATTCTGGACCGGGCCGGCCGTATCGTGCGCGGCGCCATCCGCTATAGCGGTATTGATCTGGCCAATGCTGACGAGCGCACCCTGCTGGACCTGCGTGGACGGGAAATTTCCATGATTTTCCAGAATCCGCGCGCCGCGCTGAACCCCATTCGCAAGGTCGGCATCCAGATTGCTGATGTGTTGCGTCAGCACAGTCTGGCCACCCGCGGCAACGCACAGCAAAAAGCCATCGAGATGCTGCAGGCGGTCAAGATCCGCGACGCCGAAGCACGTTACCACGCCTATCCTTTTCAGCTATCCGGCGGTATGTGCCAGCGCATCGTCATCGCCATCGCGCTGGCATGCAAACCCCAACTGCTGATCGCCGATGAGCCCACAACCGGATTAGATGTAACCACTCAGAAAGCCGTAATGGACCTGATTGCTGAGCTCACCCGCGAACGCAACATGGCGACCCTGCTGATCACCCACGACCTGGGACTCGCGGCCACCTACTGTGATCGTATTCTGGTAATGGAAAAAGGCCATGTCATTGAAAGCAATACTGCGGCCGGACTGTTTAGTGCACCGCGCGAGCCTTACACCCGCAAACTGCTGCGCGCGACTCCGCGCACAGGTTCACAGGTGCGGGACCTGCTGCCGATCGGTACCCGACTCGAGGAGACAACTGTACCGCTGCCCGTCGACAGCACCGCCGCCCCCGTGCTGGACGTAAAAGCGCTGGGGAAAAGCTTTGGCCAGCCCGGAGGGCGCGATTTTCACGAGGCGGTGAAGAGTCTTTCCTTTTCCATTCGACGCGGAGAAAGCCTGGGGCTCGTGGGTGAAAGCGGCTGCGGAAAGTCCACCACTTCGGCGCTGATAATGCGCCTGCTTGATCCATCCCGGGGTTCGATTATTTTCGAAGGCGAGGACATTACCCAAATTCGCTCAAAAGACTTTGCCAGGCACCCGTTGCGCGGCAAATTACAGATGGTTTTCCAGGATCCGACTGACAGCCTCAACCCCCGCTGGCGCGCAGGACAATCCATCGCAGATCCGCTGCGGCAGTTGGGGAAATTCACCGATGCGGCCGCCCTTGAGGCCCGGGTGCATGAAATTTCCGGTCTCGTGGGCCTGCCAACAGCCCTGCTGGATCGTTTCCCGCATCAACTGTCTGGCGGCCAAAAAGCCCGCGTCGGCATTGCCCGTGCGGTCGCTCTGGAGCCCAGCCTGCTGATTCTGGATGAGCCCACCGCAGCACTGGACGTATCGGTACAGGCGGTGGTGCTAAACCTGCTGGAAGACCTTAAGCACCGCCTCAACATGAGTTACCTTTTTATCAGTCATGACCTCAATGTGGTGCGCCTGCTGTGTGATCGCATCCTCGTGATGCAGGCCGGCGAAATTGTCGAACAAGGCGATACCCGGACCCTGCTCAACAACCCTGAAACCGACTACGCCCGTACCCTGCTGGCGGCCATTCCGCAACCTCCCGCGGCCGTCAGGGAGAGTGCCTGATGAACAATACGCGCGACAGTGCCCGCAAAGGCACAATGGTTGATTCCATTGTGCAGTCACTGGCCGATGATATCGTCAGCGGTCAATTGTTACCCGGCACCAAACTGGATGCACAGGCGATGGCTGAACGCTTTGGCGTTTCACGCACCCCTATCCGTGAAACTTTCAGCCACCTCGCCGCCATGGGACTGGTCACCCACAGGCCCAATCGCGGTGTCGTCGTGGCCACCCTGTCAAGCACGTCATTGAGCGGTTTGTACGAAGCCATGGCAGAACTGGAAGCTGCCTGCGCACGACTCGCCGCACTGCGCATGAACTCGGATCAACGCGAGGAATTGCAGCGCATCCACACAGAATCCGTCCACCTGGTACGCGATGGCACCGCAGGCGACTATGCAGCCTTTAATCAGGAATTCCACTCGCTGATTTTTACCGCCAGCCAAAGCCCGCACCTGTGCGAACTGGCCCAGGCAACCCGGGCCCGGCTGGCCCCCTTTCGCCGCGCCCAGTTCCGCCTGAACAATCGTGTCAGCCAATCGTGGGAAGAGCACGATGCCATCGTCAAGGCTATCATCGCCGGCGACGCAGAATCTGCCGCCCGGTTAATGCGCCTGCATGTCCAGACAGTCAGCGCCATGTCGGCTGAATTCGTGGCTGAACATCGCACAGCCCCAGGCCCCAAACTAACGCAGGAAAAGTCCGGCTAGCGGACGGGATTCCCTGCCGATTGCGCCGCCATATTCAAATCCCGCTGGTCCGACGAAAAACCGGTGACACAGAGTATTGCCATGAAAGCTGTTTCCAAACGCGGTGTCATATCTACACCCCACAGGCCGGGCTCGATGTGCTAAATCAGGGCGGTACTGCAAGTGGATCCCAAACCCCGGCCGCGAGATGCCGTGAAACGCGGGCACCTCTGTACTTGGGCTTTTTTGCGGACTGGTGTCGGGCCTGGCCGGCATTGGCGGGGGCAATGTGATGGTTCCGCTGATGGTGTTCTTCAACGCCCCAATGCAACGCGCCGCCGCAACCACTCAGCAGATACGTGCAATATAAAGACCGGAGTACAGCTATGATCGACTGCATGACTATTGCCCACCTGTATAAGGCCTATAACAGTGGAACACTCTCACCGTCACAGCTGATGCACGACATCCGCAGCCGCGCCGCACAATACAGCGATCGCAATATCTGGATCCACCTGCTCAGCGCCGACGAACAGCAGCCTTATCTGGATGCTCTGGCCGACAAAGACAAGGCCACCCATCCGCTGTGGGGCATCCCCTTTGCCATAAAAGACAATATCGACCTGGCCGGCATTCCGACGACCGCCGCCTGTGAGGCCTTTGCGTTCACCCCGGATACGTCGGCCTTCGCCGTGCAGCGCCTGATTGACGCCGGCGCCATTCCGGTTGGCAAAACCAATCTGGATCAATTTGCCACCGGCCTTAACGGCACCCGTTCCCCCTGGGGCGCTTGTGGCAATGCCTTCGATCCGGCCATGGTCAGCGGTGGCTCCAGTGCGGGCTCTGCGGTAGCGGTTGCGCTGGGGCTGGCCAGCTTTAGCCTCGGCACCGATACCGCAGGCTCAGGCCGGGTGCCTGCCGGCTTCAATAATCTGGTGGGCCTCAAGCCCAGCCGAGGATTGCTGTCCAATACCGGCATGGCACGAGCCTGCCGCAGTCTGGATTGCATCAGCATCTTTGCCTTCACCACCGACGACGCGGACGCGGTACTGGCGGTGGCCGAAGGTATCGATCCGGCGGATGAATACAGCCGCGCCAACCCGTTTCAGAACGGCCCACGCCACTATGCCCGCTGGCAGGGACCGGTTCGCACCGGCGTGATTCCAGATGCCCAGCTGGAGTTTTTCGGTGACGCCGACTATGCCAGCGCCTACGCGAAAACAGTCGCGCAATTACGTGCAGATGGATTTGAATGTGTTGAAGTCGACTACGAGCCCTTTCTGGAAGCAGCCAGGCTGCTCTACGAAGGACCCTGGGTGGCGGAGCGCTATCTGGCCACTCTGCCGCTGGTGAAAGAACAGCCAGAGGCCATGCTGGATGTAATCCGCGCCATTATCGAGCCTGGCTGCGAGCCCAGTGCCACCGCGCTGTTCAGTGCCCAGTACCGCCTGAAAACTCTGCAACAGCAGTGCCTGGCACAGCTTGAAAAGCTCGACTGCCTGCTCACCCCAACCACCAGCACGCACTTCAGCATCGAACAGATGCTGGCCGACCCCATCCGCCACAACAGCGAACTGGGCCAGTACACCAATTTCGTGAATCTTATGGATATGTGCGCCATTGCCGTGCCCACGGCTTTCACTGACAAGGGGCTGCCGTTCGGTATTACCCTGGTGGCCGATCACTTGCAGGATCGCAAACTGCTCTCGATCGCCAATCGTATCCAGACCCTGTTCAAGCTGCCATTAGGCGCGACCAATGCCCCCATGCCCGCGTTGAACGCCACGCCCGTGCGGGCCGAAGAGCAGATTGAGGTGGTCGTCTGCGGCGCTCATCTCGAGGGCCTGCCGCTGAACTGGCAGTTAACCGAACGCGGCGCAACGCTGGTTGAACGCACCCAGTCCGCGCCGGTTTACCGCCTCTACGCGCTGGCCGGCGGCCCGCCCTATCGCCCGGGGATGCTGCTGGATGAAAGCGGCGGCGCTGCCATCGACGTGGAAATCTGGTCAGTTCCGGCCGCACAGTTCGGCAGTTTTGTTGCCGGTATTCCGGCGCCACTGGGTATCGGCAAGATACGCCTGGCTGATGGCCGCCGGATCAGCGGCTTTATCTGCGAGCCCCATGGCCTCGATGGCGCCCGGGAGATTACCCATCTGGGCGGCTGGAGAGCGTACCTGACAACCGCCTGACTGCGCAGGTGCTGGCGCTCAGGAGCGTCAGCACCTGCGTAATCAAAAGCTACTGTCGCAGGAACGGCTGGGAGGCGGAGAACTCCCATTCACGCAACGCCAGCAGAACACCGGTATTGTGCCGTTCGGACAACGGACGGCTCGCATCCTGGCGCTGCATATCCGCGATCTCCTGACTCAACGCCTGCAGACGCCGCACAATCAGCTGACGTGAATGCTCACTCAGCATGCCGGTGCAAAACAATCGGGTACCACCAGACGCCCTAAAGCTGCCGCGCAGAAACTGCTGCTGCACCTCCCGCTCAAAGTAACGCTCGATCGGGCCACCCGGAATCCAGCTGAAATGCTCATCGATGCGCAACTTGATGCGGTTATGCGGCAGCAGGTCGATAATGTGCAGCCTATCCAGCTTGGCCAGACAACGGATACACTCGGCTTCGCTGATCGCGTATCGCCCGGTGATATCGGCAAAGCCCAGGTGATTCTGTACAAAAACCGCCATCATCAGCAGCAGCGGATCCGCCACCAGCTCCCGCTCCTGGCCCTCGCTTAAATGCGTAATGCGCTGTCGAGATGCCTCGTACTGCTGGAACAGCTCCGACAGATCCATCTGCATGAGTCCGCATATCTGTTCAATTCGCGCGAGCGTAAAGCGCTCGCTGGCAAACTGTCGCTTTACATTCGCCTCGCTCATGCCCAGCCCACGAGCCACGTCTGCATAGGTCAGTCCACTGGCGCGCAGTGCCCGTTTCAGGGTTGAAATGATTGCTTGCGTCTGGGCCACGACCCACTCCTGCATAAAGTATCGATTTAGTATACTCAACATTGATCAAGGCGGTGCTTTTTACGGAGTAGTTTATTAATACGGGACTCAGGCGAAGAATGGCTTCGAACCCTAGTACAGGAGCCCAGCACCATGTCACTGATCAAGCGCTTGTCCAGCACCTTTATTGCCCGTCTTGACGGCATCGTCGGCGAAATAGAGGACCACGAGGCCGTGGTTCAAACCAGCATTGATGAGCTGCGCCACCAGGTGGCACGAGCCAAGGCCCGACTCAATCAGATGCAACATGAAGAAGCGCAGTTGCAGCAGCGCATCGCAGCCCTGGGCAAGGATGAAGATCGCTGGGCCAGCCGCGCCAAAAGCTGCGCCAACGAAGATCGCGCCAAAGCGCTGCGGTGTCTTGAACGTCGCCAGCAATGCAGAGACGAGGCCCAGCGCCTGGCCGAAGGACTGGCGGGTTACCACCAGTCGGCAGAGCGACTGTCCCGGGATGTTGCCGACAGCGAAACGCGCTTGCAGGCGCTCAGCAACCGTCACGCCATCATGCGCGCGCGCCAGAGCGGTACCGCCGCCCGCACGGCCGTGCCGGATGATGCATTGTCCCTGCGGGAACTGGAAACCAGTTTCGAGCGCTGGGATGCACAACTCAGCGAGCAGGAACTGCGCCTTGGTGATATCAGTGTGCATGACACCCTTGATGAAGCCTTCAGTCGCGACGAACAGGATGCAAGGCTTCGTGCCGAACTCGATGCGCTGCTGCAACAGG
>JBFGZM010000083.1:0-11477 GCA_041586815.1 Marinobacterium sp.
ATTCTGCACCCGCAGGTGACAGGCCACCTGGTAACTGATATCCCCCAGCCCCTGGGCGAAGTCCAGCTTCAGCCCGCCACCCTTGTGCCGCAGCCAGAGATACTCGAACGGGTCGAAAAAGGCAGCCCGCACCTTTGCCACTTCGGCATCGTCCGGGAACAGCAACGGCAACTCCTGCTTGAACATCAGCACACAGGAGGGAATCGGCGCGATCAGATCAAAACCCTGGTCCACCAGCCGAGCCAGCAGCGGAATATTGCATTCCCGCGCCTTCGCCACCGACTCGAGGTCTCCCAGTTCCATTTTGGGCATGCCGCAGCACTTTTCCCGTGGCACCATCTCGATGTGGATGCCGTTGTGCTGATAGACACTAAACAGGTCTACCCCCAGCTCAGGGCCGTTGTAATTGCCGTAGCAGGTAGCAAAGAGCGCTACCTTGCCTGTGGTGCCGTTCAGCGCCCGCGGGCTGACCGTCTGACACAGGGGGGCTACCCGCTTGCGCAATGTCTTGCTGTGGTATCTGGGCAGAGGGGCCTGGTGGTGCACACCGAGCGATTTTTCCAGCAGGCTGCGAAAGCCGGTACTGGCATTCATTCCGTTTACGGTAACATCAATGAGCGGAATCGACGCCAGGGCGCCCACCCGATCCGTGCTGGTGAGGGTCAGATCGCGAAAGGACGGCCCCTGCTGCTTGAAGCGTACCGCCTTGGACCTCAGCATCAGGTGCGGGAAATCCACGTTCCATTCGTGGGGCGGCACATAGGGGCACTTGGTCATGTAACAGAGGTCGCACAGGTAGCACTGATCCGCCACGTTCACGTAATCGGCCTTGTCGACGCCGTCCACCTCCATGGTGTCCGACTCGTCCACCAGATCAAACAGGGTCGGAAAAGCATCGCACAGGCTGACACAGCGCCGACAGCCGTGGCAGATATCGAACACTCGCTCCAGCTCCTGATTCAGAGCAGCGCTGTCGTAAAAGACCGGCGACTGCCAGTCGATCGGATGGCGAGTGGGCGCATCAAGGCTCCCCTCGCGGGTCGTGTTCTGACTCATGGCGTTCCCATCGTCAAAGTGGCCTGAGATTAACCGGTCCCCCCCGAAAACACCGGCCGCCGCCGTCTTGCGCTGTCCGGCAGTCGCGCCGGCGGCACCGTGGCGACGCCCTGTCAGGCATCAAGACCGTCCAATGCTTTCTGGAAGCGGTTGGCATGGCTGCGCTCCGCCTTGGCAAGGGTTTCAAACCAGTCGGCCACCTCATCGAAGCCTTCATCTCGGGCGGTCTTGGCCATGCCCGGGTACATGTCGGTGTACTCGTGGGTTTCGCCGGCAATCGCAGACTTGAGATTCAGCGATGTGCCGCCGATCGGCAGGCCAGTTGCCGGATCTCCTACCTCTTCGAGGTATTCCAGATGGCCGTGGGCATGCCCGGTTTCACCTTCAGCGGTGGATCGAAACACGGCAGAAACATCGTTGTAGCCTTCAATATCCGCCTTGGCCGCAAAGTACAGGTAACGACGGTTGGCCTGGGACTCGCCGGCGAAGGCGTCCTTCAGATTTTGTTCGGTCTGGGAACCTTTAAGGGACATGTCACACCTCCTGAAACCGACAGGGAAAGACAGACTGCAGGGGCAAGGGCCTTTGCAGCCGCGCACCCTGGTTAAAAAGTAGGCGGCGAACTAAAATCAGTACAATAGATAAATACTGATGCAATGATCGAGTTTTTCGATGACTCACCCGCCAACACTGAAACAGCTGAAATACCTCTGCGCCGTGGCCGACCAGCTGCACTTTGGCCGCGCCGCCCGGGCCTGCTACGTGTCGCAGTCCAGCCTTAGCTCCGCCATCGCCGAACTTGAAGCTCACCTGGGCGTGGTACTGCTGGAGCGCAACAACAAGCGCGTGCTGCTCACCGACGTCGGTGCCGCCGTGGTAGCTCGCAGCCATCAGATACTCAACGCCGTGGATGACCTGACGGCCCTGTGCGAGCAGGCAGTGCCGCCCCTGAGCGGACCCATGCGCCTGGGGGTTATTCCCACCATTGCGCCCTTTCTGCTGCCCGGCCTGCTGAACAGGCTGCGTGCCGAGCACCCGCAATTTCAGCTGTTTATCCGCGAGGACCTGAGCCAGCACCTTGTGGATGCGCTGCACCAGGGCGAGCTCGACCTGTTACTGCTGGCCATTCCGTTTGCGGCAGACGGTGTCCAGACCATGCACCTTTTCCACGATGGTTTTGTGCTGGCCTGCCCGTCGAGTCATCCGTTAAGCGCGGTCGAATCCTTGCACATCCAGGATCTGGCCGGGCAGGACCTGCTGCTGCTGGAAGAAGGCCACTGCCTGCGGGGTCACGCCCTCGCCGCCTGCCACCTCACCAGTGCGACCCTGACGGTACCCTATCAGGCCACCAGCCTGAGCACCCTGGTACAAATGGTTGCGAACGGCATCGGTATTACCCTGCTGCCGCGCATGGCGCTGGAAACCCCAATCCTCGCCGGCACAAACGTTCTGGCCCGCGAATTTGCCGAGCCAGACGTGCAGCGCGCCATCGGCCTGATGTGGCGCCGTCAGGCCGCCCGGGCCGACGAATTTCGCCTGCTGGGTGAATTTATCCAGCAACACGCAGTCCCTGCTATCAGGCCCGCCACGCCCTGAGACCCGCCCACTTCGGAGACGTCATGCGCCCAGCACTCTGGCTTCTGCCCCCCCTGCTGCTGCTTGCCCTGCTATACGCCCTGCTGCCGCGCCTGGCCAGTTACAGCATCGAACACTGGCTGCAGGCTCGCGGCATCGAGCAGCCCCGCATCGAACTGGATTATCCGCAGTGGAACCGGCTGCAGATTCACAGCTTCAGCCTGAGCCAGCAGCGCGGCGGCCAGCGTATCGACCTGAACGCAGGTCCCATCCTGATCGAGTATGACCCGCTGGACCTGATCGGGCAGTTGCGCCTGAACAGCCTGCGAATCTCGCGCCTTGGGCTGCAACTGCACCCCCTGCCGACGCCGGGTACCGCCTCGGCACCGCTGGATCTGCGACCACTGCTGCCCGCTGCCTGGCTGGCACTGGCGCCGGCCAGCCAATTGCAGATTGGTGAGCTGGATCTTAGCATCCTGGTTCCTGGCCAGGCTGCGCGCAGCCTGCGCGGCAACATCAGTCTGCTGGACGGCCGCCTGAACAGTCGCCTGCAGCTGCGCAAAGGCGACGATGCCCTGGGCTGGCTGGAACTGGAGCTGGATAGTGACAACCATTTTGAGCTGCGCCTGCAGCAGGGCAACCGCCCCTTCTACCAGGCCCGTGGCGAACTGCTTCCAGGGGCCGACGAGCTGGAGATCCGGCTGCAGCAATCCCTTGAGCTGACCGACGCATTGCGCTGGCAACAACAGCTACCCACCCCCCTAATATCCGGCGAACTGCCCGCACTGCAGGGCCAGATCAACGCCCAGGGACTGATCCGCCTGCCAATGAGCCTGGATAGCACCGACTGGCTGCAGACCCTCACCGTTGAACAAGCCCTGAGCGGGCCACTGCGGCTGGTACTGAACCGCAAAGAGCTGCAGCAGGTGCAGCTGCCTCTGGATGCCCGCGTGCAAGTGGCCACAGGCGGGCTGCACCTGAGCCTTCCTGCGGGCAGCCACGCCGAGCTGCTGGGCCTGGCAATGCCAGACTTTGCCACCACCCGGGCAAGGGCCGAACTGCGCAGCACCCTGAACATCAGCACCCGCCTGAACCCCGTCGACCCAAGCCCGATGCAGCTGCCTCCCATCCCCCTGCTGCTGAAAATCCCTCCACTGCAGCATACCAGCGGTACGCTTGAACTCAGCCCGGTTCAGCTTGATATTGACAGCCTGGACCTGCAACACGGCAGTGCCAGCGGCCGCCTGCGCATCCCCGCTCTCGACTGGAAGAGTGTCACTCGGACGCTCCCAGGCACCGCACTGGATACCGGCTTTGAACTGAAGGATGGCATGCTCAGCAACCGCTTTACCCTGGAGCTGAGCGACCCCGCCCTCAGCCTGAGCGGCCGCGCCACAACCCGGCTCTCGCCCTTTGTCAGTGATATTCACTGGCAGGCCAGCCCGCTGGCCCTGCAACAGGCGGAACGACTGTGGAATCGCTATTCCCCCCCCGCGCCGCCGGAGCTCAGCATCAGCGCAGGCACCCTTTACCACAATGGCAGCGCCAACCTCAACGCTCAGGGCTTCGCGCTGCGCCTGGAGCAGCATACCCGTCAGCTCGCCGGACGCTGGGGGGCGATCGAACTGGCGGGACTGGAGTGGCAGTCCAGTACGCTGCGGCGCCACAACGGCAGGCTGCTGCACCAGGGCCAGCTTCAGCTGGCGCAACTGGATGCGGGCTTTCCTGTGCACCAGGTCATAATGGAATACGACTATACACAGACACCACCACAGGCGCCGCGCCTGCAGCTGAACAAGCTGACGGCACAACTGCTCGGCGGTAGCCTGGCGCTTGGTTCAGTTGCGATAAATCCCCGATCCCCCACACTGGACACGCAACTGAGGCTGCAGGGCCTGCACCTGCAAAAGGTACTCGAACTGCAGCAGCAGGAAGGCCTCAGTGGCGAGGGCCGGCTATCCGGCGTACTGCCGCTGACCTACGACGCTGACGGGTTTCGGGTTCGCGACGGCCATATCGCCAGTGAGGGCCCCGGATGGATACGTTTTGCGCCCGATGCCAGGGTAGCCGCCCTCGGCCAGGCCCACCAGGGCATGGCCATGGCACTCAAGGCACTGAAAAACTTTGAGTACGAAGCGCTGTCGGTCAGGCTGCAGTACAACGCCGATGGCGCAGCTCTGATGAACACACGGCTGCAGGGCAGAAACCCGGACTGGAACAATGGCAGGCCGGTTGACTTCAGCATCAATATCGAGCAAAACCTGCTCAAGCTGCTGCAAACACTGCAATTTACCGACAAATTGACGGAGTCGATCGAGAAACGTTACCGTTGATAGCTGACCCGCAGTCAAGCATTCGCGGGCCTGGAGGAGAGACATGTACGCATACCGTAAACTGCTACCCAGGGCACCGCTGCTCACGGCGGGATTCATGATTGTGGCCTGCACACCCACCGTACAGGTCGCCGTACCCAACGAGCCGATCACCATCAATCTCAACGTCAAGATCGAGCATGAAATACTGGTGAAGGTTGATAAAGAGATCGACTCCCTGCTCCAGGAAAACAGCAATCTCTTCTAAGGACGCTGCCATGAGTAAACGACTTAAACTACTACTATCCCTGTTTGCACTCACACTCAGCCTGCTGGTCGCCCCCGCCTGGGCACTGTCGCTGGATGACGCCAAAAGCCAGGGCCTGGTGGGAGAGCGCAGCAACGGTTATCTTGGTATCGTAGTCAGCAACCCGTCCGGCGACGTCAAGGCGCTGGTGGCCGACATCAACACCAAGCGCAAGCGTGCCTATCAGGATAGCGCCAGCAGCGCAGGGGTTGAACTGCAGATCATCGAGCTGCGCATCGGCCAGCGCCTGCAACAGAAAACCAGCAGCGGGCAGTACATCCAGACCGAAGGTGGCGCCTGGCAGCGCAAGTAAGCCGCACAACTGTTAAACCGACAAAAAGGACTGCGCGTGATTCCCAAGGCTGACACATCCGGCATGTCATACCGCCTGAGCAACTTTATCGGTCTAAGCATCTGCGCCGGCGCGCTGGGGTTTGCCCTGATCTACCTGCAACAGGAGCTGGGGCTTGAACCCTGCCCGCTGTGCACCCTGACGCGCTTCATTTTTCTCTGTCTGGCACTGCTTTTTGCCATTGGCTGGATACTCAATCCCAGACCCTGGCTGCAGCGCCTGCTCTCGGGGCTCAACCTGCTCCTCCTCCTTGGGGGTCTGGCCACCAGCCTGAAACATGCCTGGCTTAACATGACGGCCAGTCCGGACTGCGTGCCCGAAACACCGCCGCAGTCGCTGTCAGTACTGCAGTCCATCACCCAGGCTCTGCGTGGCAGCGACATCTGCGCCAGCGGCACCGAGTGGAGTCTGTCCGGACTTCAGGTACCACATCTCACGCTGCTGCTCTTTGTCGCCCTGCTCATGCTGGTGTGGCAGCAACTGCGCAAGAAAAGCCGCCGCAGCTACTTTAACTGAGCTGATCCCATGCGAATACCTACCCCGTTGCTGGCAGGCCTGTTGCCATTCCTGATGCCGTCCTCGGTACATGCCACCGACGATGCCCCCTGGACCTACAATCTCTATCTGGAGAACGATCTCTTCGCCCAAACCGATCAGAACTACACCAATGGCATCCGTTTTTCCGCCGTATCTCCGGATATCGACAACTATCTGTACGACCCGCGCCTGCCGGACTGGGTACTGACGGTCAACGACTGGTTCGAACCCTTTTACCCGGTACCGGAGTCCCGCATCGACGCCGTGCGGCGCAACATCGTCCTGACCCTAGGCCAGCAGATCTTCACGCCGGAAGATATCGATCGCACCACCGTTGATGTCGACGATCGCCCCTATGCAGCCTGGCTCTACGGCGGCGTGGGCTATCATGCCAAGACCCGCAACAAGCTGAATTCGGTGGAGCTGAATCTGGGTGTCGTAGGCCCGATGGCGCTAGGTCAGGAAGCCCAGGATCTTGTCCACGACCTGCGCGGCTTCAAGAAATTCCAGGGCTGGGACAACCAGCTCAAGAATGAGCCAGGCCTGCAGCTGGTGTATGAACACAAGGAGCGCAGCCGGACCCCGAGTCATCCGTCGGGGTTCGGCGCCGATGTGATCTGGCATGCCGGCGCCAGTCTTGGCAACATCGCCACCTACGCAAACCTGGGGGCCGAACTGCGCTTTGGCTGGCACCTCCCCGATGACTTTGGCACCTCGGCGCTGCGCCCCGGCGGTGACAACAGCGCACCGGGGCGCCGCGACCCGCGTTACTATGGCAGCTGGGGCCTGCATGGTTTTGTGTCCGTGGACGGTCGCTGGGTGCTGCAGGATATTTTCCTGGACGGCAACAGTTGGCGCACCAGCCACTCGGTTGACAAGGAATCCCTGGTGGGTGAGGCCGCGATCGGTGTTTCGGCCATTTTCGAACGCTGGAAACTGTCATTCGCACGGGTACACCGCAGCCGCGAGTTCGACGGCCAGGCCAGCGGGCACAGTTACGGCTCGCTGTCGGCGTCCTATACCTACTGATAGGAGCCTGATCTGTCCCGTTTCCGCCCCCCATCATATTTTAAACAGGGAGTCCGACACATGAATATTCTGTTCTTCGGCCAGGGGCTGGCCAGCGACGACTGGCTTGACGCTATCCGCACCGCTCTGCCCGGCTGCGATGCTCGCCTCTGGTCGGCCGGGCTGGATGCCCACTGGCAGGCCGACTACGCACTGCTGTGGCACCCGCCAATGGAGCTCTTTGCCCGCCAGCAGCGTCTCAGGGCCATATTCAACCTGGGCGCCGGTGTGGACGCACTTCTGCGCCTGCCGGGTCGGCCCGACGATGTGCCGATCATCAAGCTGCGCAACGCCGGCATGGACTCCTGGATGTTCGACTATATCTACTATGGCGTGCTGCACTTTGGCCGCAATTTCGATCACTACCGACGCCAGCAACAGCAGCAGCGATGGCTGCCTCACCCAAGCCAGGCCCCCAACACCCGCTGCATTGGCGTCCTTGGGCTTGGCGCCTTGGGCCAGACCATCGCGCAGCGGTTCAGCCAGCTGGGTTACCGCGTGCAGGGCTGGAGCCGAAGCCCCAAAAGCATTGAGGGCGTCGATACCTACTCCGGCCTTGAACACCTTGACGATTTTCTGGGACGTTGCGATGTGCTGGTCAATCTGCTGCCAGCCACCGAGGATACCTACAACCTGCTTGATGCCGGCCGCCTGGCCCAGCTGCACCAGGGCGCAGTGCTAATCAACGCCGGGCGCGGCACGACACTGGACCCCGATGCACTGAACGCGGCCCTTGCATCCGGCCAGTTGCGCGGCGCCCTGCTGGATGTGTTTCACACCGAGCCACTACCGTCCGACCACCCGCTCTGGGCCAGGCCCGAAGTCATTGTCACGCCACACGTCGCCGCGCCGACCCTGATCGACGAGGCACTGGAGCAGATTGCTTCGGATATAGCCGCCATGGAACAGGGATTCTTCGTGCCCCGTGTAGACATCGCTCTGGGCTACTGACCGGGCCTGTTGCAACCGGCCGTCGGCGGTGCCTGGCCACCAGCACAGCGAACTGCCACCGGCCGCATGATTGCGCGCAGCGAAATCGACTACAGTACTTCAGTAGGGATCCCAGTTGACCCGGCCGAGGCTGCACCGCTATGGAGTTTAAAGACTATTACAAGATTCTCGGCGTCGCTGCGGATGCTGACAAGACCACAATCAAGAGTGCTTATCGCAAACTGGCGCGCAAGTACCATCCTGATGTCAGCAGTGAATCCGACGCCGAAGCACAATTCAAGCAGGTTGCCGAGGCCTACGAGGTCCTGAAGGACACCCAGAAACGGGCGGAATATGACGAACTGAGGCGCTACGGCCGCCCCGGGAAAACATTCGAGCCACCACCCGAATGGCAGTCATCGCACCATTACGGCGACGGTGGCGATACGGCTTTTCACGGGGACTTCTCCGACTTTTTTGAAGCCATATTCGGTACTGCGCAGCAACGGCAACAGCCCCACCGGGGGACAGAACGCGATCACGAGCGTCGCGGCCGCGACATCGAACTCGACCTGCCGATCTTCCTCGAAGACACGCTCTCGGAAGAGTCGATGCCCGTCTCCTTCGAGGTGACAGAGCCCGGCCCGAGGGGGCAGCTTGTTCGGCGAAAAAAAACGCTGAACGTAAAAATTCCCGCCGGCGTCAGCGATGGAGAGCGGATTCGTCTCAAGGGGCAGGGAGGCTCAGGCGCAGGCGCAGGGCCTGCCGGTGATCTCTATCTGCGCATTCGTCTTGTGCCTCACCCTCTGTTCGATGTAGAGGGGCACAACCTGATTATCACCGTGCCGCTGGCCCCCTGGGAAGCCGCACTGGGCGCCAAGATAGAGATACCAACACTGACCGGAAGAATCCAGCTGACCATTCCCGCCAACAGCCAGACCGGCCAGCGCCTGCGCATCAGGGAAAAAGGCCTGGTGGGCAAGGGGCACAAGGGCGATCTCTATGCGGTGCTGAAAGTCATGATGCCCCCAGGCAGCAATGACAAAATTCGCCAGCAGTGGCAGCAACTGGCCGAATCGGTGCCCTTTGACCCCAGAGCTGAATGGAGCAAACGATGACCCGGAGCCCTCGAGCAATTGAAATGAGTCTGGACGAGTTCATCCTTGCCGCTGACCTGCCGGGCGATACGCTGCGACGGCTGGTTGAGGAAGGCATTCTGCACCCGCACGCAAATACGGCTGGAGACTGGCGCTTTGAAATGCAAATGATCTTCAGAGCCCGGCGGGCAGTCCGCCTGCAACGGGACCTTGAGATTGACTGGTCCGGCATTGCACTGGCCATAGAGCTTCTGGACGAGCTCGAGCAGCTCAGAGACGAAAACCGCATTCTCAGGCGGCGCCTGGGGCGGTTTACCGAGCGCTGATACGCACCCCGAGCCGGCCTTGCCGAAAGGATCTTCGGCGGATTTCATGTACACAGCGCATGGCTGCTACACCGCAGTGCCTGCCTGAGCACTGCGGGCAACGGCTCTGAGGTTCTCTTTCATTTCATACATTCTGCTGTCAGCCAGCGCCATCAGCGCATCCAGGTTATCTGCTTCGCTGGCAAACAGCGCCCAGCCCATACTGGCCCCCACCACGATGTTATGCCCCTTGTAGAGCACGGGTACCCGCAGCACGACGGCCAGCTTTTGCAATACCGCATCCACATGCGGTACCGACTCGATGCCAGGCAACAGCAGCACGAACTCGTCGCCCCCGGTGCGGGCTACCGTATCGACAACGCGCAATGCACGGCGCAGGCGGACAGCAACTTCTTTCAGAACCTGATCACCCGCCTGGTGGCCATAGCGATCATTTACCGGCTTGAAGCCGTTGAGATCAACATAACAAAGAGCAAAACCGCGGCTGTTGCGCCGGCTCTGGGCGACCAGCTGGCGGGCACGTTCAAGCAGAATGCGCCGATTGGGCAATCCGGTCAGCGCATCGACGGTGGCCTGGTGCCGGGCGCGACAGAATACCCGGATCAGCTGCAGCAACAGTACAATGATCGCCAGAAGCAGAGTGTACAACAGCCCTCTGACCCGCATGCTGGATTTACCGTGCAGGTCGTAGTCGGGTACAACCCCGATTTCCCAGAGGCCGTGACGAAAGGTGACGGGCTGCTTTAGCGCATCCGGGTTCTGAAACACGCCCTGCGGGCCAAAAAACTGCGCACCCAGGGCCCCTTGACCACCCGTTCCGCGCAGCGCAATACCACTGGGGTTATCGTTCAGGCCAGCCGCTGCCAGCAGCGAGTCCATATCAATAACAGTGGACACCAGCCCCCAGTAGCGACTGTCCTTGCCCTCATCGACAAAAATCGGGCTGCGCGCAATCAGGCCGCTACCGCCCTGCAACAACTGTAGCGGCCCACTCACCAGCATGTCGCCATGCTCGATAGCCTGTGCAATGGCAGGCCACTGGGCCGGATCCTTTGCATAGTCCATCCCCAGCACAGCTTCATTGCCCGCAAGCGGATAGACGTGACTGATTATATTGTCCGGGGCCAGGCCGATGTTGCGGATATGGGTGCTGCCACGCAGAATATAGGGCGCTACCACGGCAAACTCCGCGGGCGTCGCGTTCGGGCGCGCCACGATATAGGCCGTCAGGCCACGGGTAAGGTAGAGCACCGAATTGATTTCACTTTCGAGCCAGACGCGCAGATCAGACAACTGGACCTGGGTTTCCAGCCGCACCGACTCACGATCCCGCTCGGCCGCCAGCTGTGCAACGTATTCGGTCCCCAGTATGCCACCGAGCACGATCATCAGCACGCCGGCATAAGGCAACAGCATGCCGCCGAACGCGTCTTTCGCCTTGCGCATAAACATGCTTACCGATGTCCTCAGTCAGGAAGGATCTGCCCGCCAGCACCTGCGCCGACAGCACAAACGCCCGACTGCGCAAAACTAGGCGCTCTTCCATGCAGTATACCCAGCCCGAATCGGAAAAGTATTCGGAAAAATCAGAAATCACAGCATTTGCAGTATAACCTGCCTTTCGGCATCGCTCACAGGCTGTACCGAGAGCCGCCCCTGGCGCAGCAGCGTCATGCCGGCAAGCGCCGGTATGGCCTTGAGCTGACGCAGGGGAATGACCTCACTGAAACGTTGCTGCAGGCGCACATCCACACAGAACCAGCGCGGCGAATCCGGTGCCGCTTTTGGATCGAACAGGGCATGGGACGAGTCAAACTGACTGGGGTCGGGATAGGCTGCGCGCACAACCTCGGCCAGGCCCGCTATCCCCACCCGCTTGCAGCTGCTGTGGTAAATAAACACCTGATCACCGATATG
>JBFGZM010000084.1:0-11337 GCA_041586815.1 Marinobacterium sp.
ACCAGCGCGTCGCGCCGCTTGTAAATTTCCAGCAGTTTCAGGGAAAAACCGGCGAAGAGCAGCGCCACGGCGAGCTCCGGCCCGTTACCCCGCCCGATAGACATGATTACGCCAATGCCCGCAGTCACCGCCATCATGAACTTGACGCTCCAGTGCGGAAAGGAGGTCCGTCCCAGGTGCACCCACAGGCGCCAGCCCAAAGCTCCCAGAGTCATCAGCGGCAGCCACCAGGGCAGGCGCAGGCTATGAGGCAGCAACACCGCCACCACCATCAGCAGCTGCCACAGCAGCGCCGGTCGCGTCAGCTGATACACCGCCTTCACCGCCCACCACCCCGCTCATGCAGTGCCAGAGCGCGCAGCACCTGGTGCCGATGCCGGCCTCCGCTTCCTGGCGCAATGTTCACACCCGGCAGGCGCAGCCCGTATTCAACCCCCTGCTCTGCCAGCCGCAACGTCCAGTAGCACAGCCGGGACAGGCGCTGCTCGGTATCCAGCTCCGGCCAGAAGGACCAGTCGAGCCAGAGCTGCTCAGCGGCATGATCGACAAACTGCTTGGCATGCAGCCCCTGCCCGGCCGCCAGCTGCTTCCAGGCGATATGCCGCGGCGACATGCCTTTTTGATAGGATTCAAGGCCGGCAAAATCTTCACTGCCTCGCCCGGTTGCCACCGAGCCCCGTTCGCCGCTGCCAACCCCCTGCGGCAACAGACCACCTTCCAGCGGGCGCGGATAAGCAAGAGCCCTGAGGTCCGTTTCCAGCCAGGTCCAGGCCCGCAGCAGTCCCAGCGGATACAGTGTTTCGATCAGCAGCGCCCCCGGACGCCACCAGCCCCGTTCAGCAGCCTGGGCATAGAGACGCACGCGCCTTTCACTGTCATCGATCAGGTCGCAGTTCACCGGCACTTGATCGACCCAGGACAGCTGCAGCGCTTCATAGTTGCGCCGCCGGTCAGCCCGCAGCAGGAGCTCGAATTCCGCACTTTCCCCCACCAGGCAGGGCCTGGCCGACAGGGCAGTAATGGTCAGGCCCGCCAGATTGCTGTAGGTGTGCAGGATGGACACGATGAAAAGCGACAGCAGTACAAAACTGACGGCATACACCAGGTTGTTTTCGTAGTTGATGCCCAGCAGAAGAATGACCAGTGCAGCAAAAAGAAACCACAGGCCTGCGCGGGTCGGAAAAATAAAGATGCGACTTTGGGTCAGTGTCAGCGTACGGGCCGGCGCATGGCGGCCCAATGCCCAGCGACGTGCCCGCGCGCCCATGCGACGACGCAAGGCTCCGATCATGCGCCACCTGCTGACAATAAAAGGCCCGCCCCGGGATGCATCTTCGAGCGCCTAACCAACCACATCGACCTGCTCCAGCATCTGCCGGATCAGCGCTTCGCTGCCATGACCACCTACCTGTTCGGCCGCGCGCAGGCGGTGACCTATCACCGGTTCGAGCAGCGCCTGAAGGTCTTCCGGCACTACGTAATCTCGCCCGTGCATGTAGGCCCAGGTACGGGCACACTGCAACAGCGCCAGGCTGCCCCGGGGCGATACACCGTAGGCGAATTGCGGCGCTTCGCGGCTGAACTGTACAAGCCGCTGCAGATAATCAATCAGGCTGCTGGAGACCCGTACCGCCTGGCATTCTGCCCGAATCGCCTCCAGGTCATCCCGGTCGATGCACACAGGCAGTGGGCTGCGCTGACGCCGGTCATGGCCTTCTGCCAGCAGCTGACGCTCGGCTTCAGGGGCCGGATAGCCCAGTTCAATGCGCATCAGGAAACGGTCCAGCTGGGATTCGGGCAACGGAAAGGTACCAAACTGGGTGTTCGGATTCTGGGTCGCAATCACGAAGAAAGGGTCGGGCAGCGGGTGAGTCTGGCCATCGAGCGTGACCTGGCGCTCTTCCATCGCTTCCAGCAATGCACTCTGCGTTTTGGGGGTCGTACGGTTTATCTCGTCGGCCAGCAACATCTGGGTGAATACCGGCCCCGGGTGAAAGCGGAACGCCGAGGTGCTCTGATCGAAAATGGAGACACCGACAATATCCGCCGGCAGCATGTCACTGGTGAACTGAACCCGCTGGAAACTCAGCCCCAGTACCTGGGCGAGACCATGGGCCAGAGTCGTTTTCCCCATGCCGGGCAGATCTTCGATCAGCAGGTGCCCCTGGGAAAACAGGCAGGTGAGCGCCATGCGTATCTGACTTTGCTTGCCCAGCACCAGGGTACTGACACTGCTGACCGCAAGCTCCACCTTGTCTCGCAAGGCAACACTCTGTTTGTTAATCGCCGACGATACCCGCATAGGTCCTACCTCGATGACGGACTCCGTGTTTGGACCCCTGCTTGCTGCCTGTATGCCAGAAGGGCAATCTGAATCCCTGCCGGATATCCTGTCGCCTCATAATGAAAAACGCAATCACCTTGATGCGCGAGTGATGACTTTCACGGCGTCAAAGGCTGACCTGCAGGACAAACGGTACCGAAATGTCCTCTGCCCGGATATTACGTTACCGGTTCCAGACATTAAAACACCTGCCGTTACATCAACCGGCAGGTGCCTGGCTGCGACCACCCGGTGCGGGCAATCACTGTTAAGCCGAAGGAAAACAGTCAGAATTTCAGGGGAATCGAATCGCGATGATAATCCATCACCACCCCCGCACAGGTTTCGTCGTGGGGCGTGACCTGCACCAGATTGGCTTCATGCACACCGGCACGATGACACACCTCATAGGCCTGGGTCACGTTGGCGCAGGTCAGCACAGTGCCACTGCGATCCTTGATCAGGTCCTTACCGCCCTCGTACTCCACTTCCACGACCATGGGGCCACAGCCGGATTCGATAAAATTTACAGCCTTAAGCCTGTGACTCGAAGCCAGTGCCTTGAATTCGGAAATTTGCATATGCAGCCTCCACGGATTGCTCTATGGCTGCAGCCTGAAGCCTCCCGCCCCTGACAGCAGGTACTGCCCGGGGTCGTTGCGACGCCCCGACTGCAAGCATTCTCACTCACGCAGCCCAGCGAAGTACCTGCTCCGCACCTGCTGCCTATGCAGTATAGGTGGTTATACGCACGCTGATGCCCTGCCGATGAGTGCACCGCGGTATCAGGGGCGCCGATACTGGCGAGCACGACACAGGCCCAGCTACTTCGTCAGTTCCGCAGCCTGCTCCAATACAGATCCGGTATCAGGAATGGCACCAATGAGAGGTTTGCCATATAAGAATCCCTGTACCCGGCGGCAGCCAAAAGCGTATAGCAAATCTCGCTGCGCCCGGGTTTCAACACCCTCGGCTATGACGTCAAGATCGAGCTGAGCCGACATGGCAATCACTGCCTGTATGATCTGGCGGTCCTCTTCATCCTCGCCGATATCTTTCACAAAGCAGCGATCAATCTTCAGCGTATCTACCGGCAGCTGCTTGAGCAGTGCCAGCGATGAATAGCCGGTGCCGAAATCATCGATCGAGATACGAATGCCAAGCCCTTTCAGAGCATTCAGGGTTTCAATGGCGGCGTCCAGATTATCCATCAGCGTGCTTTCGGTAATTTCGAACTCCAGCAGTTCTGGCGGCACACCGGTCTCGTTCAGGATGGCCTGGATCTCGACCATGAAGTGCTTGTCCCGAAACTGTTGCGGGCTGATATTGATCGCGACCGGAGCCAGATCCCGTTGTGCCTCGATTCGAGCCACCAGCCCCTGACAGACAGACCGCAACACCCATAACCCCAGCGGAACAATCAGACCCGACTGTTCGGCGGCCGGAATAAAATGACCGGGCATCAGCAGCCCCTGCTCGGGATGCTGCCAGCGTACCAGTGCCTCAAAGGCAGCCACCCCGTTGTGCTCAATATTGACGATCGGCTGAAAGGCCAGAGCCAGCTCGCGGTTGGACAGCGCGTAGCGCAGGTCTTCCTCCAGCTGCATCAGCCGCGAGGCTTCACGCTGCATGTCGATATGAAAGAACTCAATGCAGTTCTTGCCGCGGCGTTTGGAGGCATAGAGTGCCATATCCGCGTTGCGCAGCAACTGACTGGCCGAGTCACCATCATGGGGCGCCAGGGTGATACCCATTGAGGTGCTGATCACCAGATCCCGGCCCTGCAAGCGCACCGGTCGGCCAAGCACAGCGACTATTTTCTCGGCCAGTCTGAGCAGATCATGCTGGCCGCCACTGTTCATCAGCACCACGGCGAATTCATCGCCACCCAGGCGGGCAACAATGTCATTGGCCCGGACCTGGTCACGCAACCGGTTGGCGACTTCCACCAGTAGCAGATCCCCCACTTCATGCCCCATGGAGTCGTTTATGCGCTTGAAATCATCCAGGTCCAGGTACAGGAGCGCAACGACACCGCCACTGTACGACTGCTCGCGCAGGGCCTGACCGAGCTGCTCATTCAACAGGCGCCGGTTCACCAGCCCGGTGAGGAAGTCATGGTAGGCGAGCTCATGCAGCTCCTCTGTACGCGACTCTACCAGAGCCCGCAGCCGGTAGGGCTCACGCAATACATAGTGCGCCAGCCAGGCAATGATCAGGGCAGCGAACAGACTTAGAAAATGCCCGTAACCGAGGATCAGGCCCCGCTCGCCCGGCCCGTAACTCATGCGCAACTGCCAGCGATCATTGGGTACCCGCACATCCAGCGTCTGTGCGTTGGCCTCGTTGAGCAGGCCGCCACCCTGGAAAACAACCCGTTCCGGCATACCGGGCCTGGCAGGACGGACAAGCTCATACTGGTAACCACTGCCAGCCAGCGTCTGCAAGTCGGTCACAGACAGCAGTCGGTCGATATCGATAACCGCCGATACAAAACCCCAGAACTGTTCTCTGCCATCGGCCCCCGGCAAGTAAACGGGATTGCGCCCGATCACCGCGCTGCCGCCCTGAACGAGCATCAGGGGGCCGTTGATCGTCAGCCGGTGGTCATCTCGCGCTTTTGCGGTCGCCTCGGCGGTAGGGCGATGTTCAAATACATTTACGCCGAGCGCCGCTTCGTTACCGGCAAAGGGGAATATCTGGCGGTTGATGCCCTCGGGCGCGAGTTGCAGGCTGGATACCGCCGGGAAGTCGCGCAGGATTTCGGCGGCGCGGGCGGCAAAATCTGCCGGTTCGCCATCGCTGCGGCGCACTTCATGAGCCAGCAGTTCAGTCGATAGCAGAGAGAGGTTCAGCAAGCGCTCGACGGAACTGACCTGCGTATTGACCAAGTCCCGCACGAGGGAGGCCTGCTCCCGTTGCTGTAGCGCCTGATTCAGCTGGTTCAGGTAGGTTCCCAGCAACAGCACAACAACAAAGACACAGATGGAAAAGATAGCGGTTTTACGCAGCACCGAGACTCCCGTTGCACACACTGCCGATACATCCGTGTATCGGCAGCCGCAAAACCAGCTTCACCCGTTTGACGATGCCACAGAGACTGTGCGGGCACCGGTAAAGGGGTGAAGCCATTTAAATGAGGGGCGTTGTCCATAACATGGGTGACCGGGCTGAAGCGCCTGAAATCAGGCCCGGGCTAACAGATAACAGGATTCAGGGAACCCGGTTGTCGAACCGGCAAGGCACCCTTGCCGGCTCGAGCCAGCACTCAGTGGTGATGACCACCTTCACCGTGGGCGTGGCCGTGCTGCAGCTCTTCCTCACTGGCCTGGCGAACATCCACCACTTCCACCGAGAAGTTCAGCGTCTCGCCCGCCAGAGGATGGTTGCCGTCCAGCTGCACACTGTCGTCAGCGACGGCGATAACGGTTACCGGCTGCTCGCCCCAGGGAGTCTGCGCCAGGAACTGCATGCCAACTTCGATTTCCTCGACACCGACGAAGTTGCTGCGTTCAACGTCCTGCACCAGATCTTCGCGACGCTCGCCATAGCCACGCTCCGGCTCAACGGTCACATCCAGCTTGTCACCAATGACCTTGCCGGCCAGGGCGGACTCGAGGCCTTCAACGATATTGCCACCGCCGTGCAAATAGGCCAGTGGTTCCTGTCCTGCGGACGTATCGATCACATCACCAGTGGCATTTTTCAGGGTGTAGTGAATCTGTACAATGGTATTTTCAGCTATCTGCACTGGTATTACTCCGTTCTGTCGTCACAACTGACTCAGATCACCATCGGATTTCCCGCCCGGGTTGGACATTCGAGACCTGGCACTGAACAGCAGACATTTAAGTAGTTGAAAACCTGTGTGAGCCACCCTCAGATAACGCCACCAAGCATTCCCCGCGCATCCTAACGCGCCGACCGGCGACTGTCACCCTTTGCGGTACTTAAGGTATTCCAAAGGCCTGCCACTGTCGCTCAGAGGCCTCGACGCAGCACATCGGTCACACTGTCCCAGCGCCAGATACCACTTCCACTGAAGTTGACCCCGCCGATCCAGCGGTCGATCAGCTGTACCGAGAGCCAGTCAAGGGATTCATCGAGTACCTCCAGCCCTTGGGGTGTCAGCGAAAAGCGCAGCGCCAGAAAGGCATCATCGCAACCGGCGAGTGGCGGTCGGACAAAACGTCCGTTTTCGGTACTCAGCAAAGCACAGGGCCCCCTCTGCAGGCCTTCCAGCACGCGCCAGAAGCTTGCGTCCCCCATGAAAGCAATATTTTCCGAGGCCCTCACCGCCCTGAAAAGTCCCGCCGGGTCCTGCACGCCCCCTTGTACCGCACGCAGGACTGCCCTTTCGGTACGACTGACCCCCACAGGATCCGGGTATTCCTGCAACACACGCACAAGGGCATTTGCCATAAAAGGCAGTGCTGACAAGTCCGCCTGAAGCAGGTTGGCCAGCATCCGCGGGGTAGCACTACAAAACGCCTGCCACACATCCACCGCCAGCGCCAGCTGTGCCTCGCTCACCCGTTGCCGGCTGGCGAAAAGACGGGCAGCCTGTGCTGGGTCAGCCTGGCCCAGATAGTCCGCCACAAACACAACCTCGGGCAAGGCCAGGCTCTGACCTTCCTCGTGATACCAGTTCAGGAGCTGCAACAGATGCAACTGATCGTAGAGTTCGAATGAATTCCAGATAACGACACCACCGTCACGGGCAGCGCGGCGAAAGAGCGCATCCCGTGCCTGAAAGTGGGTCTGGGCTTCGAAATCGGTAGCCCAGCCACAGCTGGCGATGAAGGCCGCACGCACCCGGGACAGTTCATCCAGGCTCAACCCCGCCGGTACCGGGCCTTCATGCAGCACATCGCTCCAGGCCAGGTATTCGTCACCGACTCCCCCCTTCTGCAGCCACTGATTGGCCACATCGCCATTGGTTATGTGAAGCATGGTTTTTCCTCCTTCTTATATACCCTGTTATCGCACGTCACGACTGCAAGGCTCAGGGCAAGCGGTTGCGGACCAGCATATCTTCCGCAGCCTCCACATGAGGATTGCCAAACCCCTGCACCGCTCGAATACGGCGATTGCGCTCCAACTCCCATGTATCGACGGGATCGGCACGGTCCCAGGCTTCAAGCAGGCGCGTTTCGCTTTTGCTCAGGCGCAAATCGTAGCGGTCGCGCATGTAGAAATAGATACGGGCAATATCGCCGCGGATCGCATCGCCGGGTTCCAGCATGCGCCCCTTGAAATCCACCTCGACATCACAGGTACCATAGGCGCGCGATTCGCCGGAAATCATACCGTAAGCGTAGTTGGAACGATCACCATTAACTTCTCCAATGGCCGGCACCAGATTGTTCATGTCGGCTTCCATGCGCTTGAATTCGGGGTCCTTGCTACAGGCCTGACGCCCCCCTTGCTGCCAGCACTGGCGCTGATGTCCAAACACCCAGGCCGGCATGACATGTTCCCACTCGATGCGCCCGGCACGGTTTGCATTCTTGCGCGCGCTATAGCCGCAACTGGCCAGATCCGGCTCAAGCCGCTTGCCCCGCGCAGCGTAACGGCAACCGCAATAAAACGACTGCGGATTGTCGGCATAGATCGAGACCAATTCACGCTTGGCTGCACTGAAAGACGCCGGCGGACCGGCAAACGCATAAAGTGGCATTAGCAATGCCACCCACAACATACGCATAAAATTTCCAACGAGGATGCATCCAGCGGTTACCACAGACATCCTGTCTGTGACGTCGTACTGCATTCAGTCTCGTCCGTACAGGAACGAGAAACCTGATCATGCACTCAGAATTAGGACTTAGTCCTAAATATTTTTTTCGCGGTCTCCGCTAGAGTTACCGCTATGTGCAACGTTACGTCCCGAACATTCGGCGCATCGGACGCGAACCGAAACCAACCCGTTCCACTCGAGGCATAAAACATGGAAAGTACCTGCCCCTCTTGCGAACTTCTGATCTCCCAGCAGCGCCACCACCCCTACCTGGTCAACATCAGTTCGTTACAGGACAGCCAGCTTTTCAAATGCCGCTGCTGCAACAGTTACCTGCACCGTTATCTGAATCAGTGGGAAGTGATCAGCATCGGCTTCTACGATGAGCGCCAGAGTCCGCCAATGTCACCTGATGAAACCAAGAGCGACAGGGACACATCAGCTTTCGCCAATGCTCTGGGCTACTCCCGCGGCGGCCATTGACGCGGCACTATACGCCCGCCGGGCCGGATTCACCAACAGGAAACACTCAGGGGCTAACAGACATCATGCAAAGCACGTTTCGCTTCAAGGACGAGGCCAGCGGGCGAGGCGCAGGCCCGTTGCCAGACACGGAACTACCCGCGTCATCTGCGCTGACAACCTTTCCCCCCTGCTTTCCTTGCGCACAAACGCGCAGGCAGGCATGTCTTCAGGTGCGCAGCGCCACTGCAAGAGCGAGGTAACAGCATGAACAGCCCCTGCCTGTGTTGCAACAACGCCGCAGCGATGGCCAAGCCAGTACTGGACCTGGAGCAGTTCTGCATCCTGTTCTCCCAGGAAGGCCTCTGTATCGCCCGCTGCAACCAGTGTGGTGACTGGTTATCCAACGAAGCCGGGCGCTGGGAGCCCCTGTTGCAGTATCAGTACGAACGCACCAATAGCCACGCCTGATCAGCACAACCTCCAGCAACACTTCAGGGCGACAGGCGACCCTTGCTGCACCGCGGGACAAGACAGGCGTCCTTTGCTGAACATGCGGGACGAAGGTCAAGCCTGTGTGGCCGTTCGATCCCGGGCGGCTTTCTCCAGTGCCTTGCGAATCACCGGATACTCCTCCATCGCCAGACAGACATCTTGGCGCCGCAATTCGTAGAGCGAACAGGGCGTGACAGCCCTGACCGTGGCGCTTCTCGGTGCCTGATGCAACAGAGCCATCTCGCCGCAGAAATCCCCCGCCATCAGGGTAGCGAGCTGACGCTCCCTGCCCCCGTCTTCGAGAATGACCCGAACCACACCACGAGCGATCAGATAGAGTGAATCGCCGGTCTCGCCCTGGGTAATAATCCTGTCCCCTTCTGCCACGGTCAGAGAACGCATGCGCGCTGCAAGCCCAGCAAACTCCGTTGCCGGGATATCTTTCAGAAAAGGCACCTTGCGCAGCAATTCAGATGGCTCCACCCGCAACCGCTTGACCTCATGACCGCGCAACGCCCTCAGGCTCTGCGACATCTCAAGCTCCAGCGACTCGGCGATACCCGCAGGCAAGGTACCCAGGGACAACTGTTCATCGATGGCCTCAACCTCGGCCAGCAGAACCAGACGCTGTCCCAGACGTTCCTGCATGTCCGCGACGAATTCGGGGAACTGCTCGGCCATCTGATCGAGCTGACGCCGCGCCGAGTCATACCAGGCAACATACTGTTCGCGCACCTCCGCCGCCATGTCGCTGGATATCGACTCGGTTTCCACCAGCTCGTCGAAACGCTCAAGTACCCGACCGCAACTCTGGTACCGCCCCCAGGCCATCTCGTAATCCATCGCCACCTGCCGAATGCGCAGCCGTTCGACCTGAGCGGCCAGGACGCCAAATCGACCCAGCATCCGCAGCCGAAGCTCATCCAGCATTGAGCGCCGGCGCTCACTGAATGCTATATCGTCCAGGGTGTCCTGAAAACGCACCGTATCGAGGTTCAGGGCTACCTGCTGGCGCAGTCGCAGATAGGCTGACTCACTCAGGTGCCCCTTGTTGAACATGTCTATAAAGAGCGCCTGCTCTTCGGCGAACCCCCGCAAAAACAGCAGCCGGCGCTCCTCATTGGCATTGAGCTCGGCCCGGCGCAGCTGCGCCAGTTCTTCGCGAATCGTGAGCATCTCCCGGTCTGAATTGAGTTGCAGACGCTGGGCAATGGAGCCTGAGAACAGCCCCCCTTCCATCAATTCCGGAATCCGGCTCTGCGCTCGTCGCTTGGCAAGCAGATTTCCCTCGACCCGGGCAAAGCGATCTGCCAGCGATGGCCGGTCGAGCGCCAGAGCATGCACCAGGCGGTTAATGCTGAGCCCCGGCACCAGCAGGGTGAAGAGCACGGCCCCCATGACCAGGGTGGTGAAGAGCTCTCTGTATTCAAACGCCGGCAGACTGAGCACAATCGCCAGTGCAATGGCGCCGCGCAGACCACCCCAGTAAATCACCGCCTTGTACCCCATGCCCACCGGCTGGGCACCGGGCATTTTTTCCACCAGCGGCATCAGGCAAAAGACCACCACCAGTCGTGACAGCAGCATGCCGATGATGACCCAGAGAAGCAGCGGCAGTGTATCGAGCAACGATGATACTTCGACCTTCAACCCGACCATCAGGAAGATCAGTGCCGTGGCGATGAAGGCCATGTATTCCCAAAAATGTTCAAGATAGGCCCGCACCGCCGGCGAGACCCGTATCCAGCCCCATCCACTGAACGTCAGGGCCGCCGCTACCGTGGACATGACCCCGCTAACATGCAACAGCTCCTCAGCCACCAGAAAGGAGGTGTACGCCAATATCGTGGTCAGGGTAATCTCGATGGCATGCACCCCTTCGACCAGGGTCAGCAGATAACCGGTGAGCAGTGCCATGAGCCAGCCCACAACCAGCCCGCCGACGAAGACCAGGACAAAGTCGAGTACGCCAGTGACGACAGACTCGGTCGAGACAACGCCGGCCACCAGGATCCCCACCAGCACCCGGGCCAGAACGATCGAGGTGGCATCGTTGAACAGACTCTCACCCTCGACCAGTACGGTGAGCCGCCGCGGCGCCCCGAGGCGCTTGAAGAGTGAAATGACAGCCACCGGATCCGTGGCACTGAGAATGGCCCCCAGCAACAGGGCAGCCACAAAGGGGATTGGCGTCGCCAGCGCCATCACTATTCCAATAATGAAGGTGGAAACCAGCAGCCCCGGAACAGCCAGCATCAGTACCGGCGCGATATCACGCCGCAGCTGTCGCGCATCAAGATGAAAGGCGGATTCAAAT
>JBFGZM010000085.1:0-11256 GCA_041586815.1 Marinobacterium sp.
ACGGCACCATGGCAGTGCTGCCAGAGATGCTCGCTGAGTGTTGCCGCCGCCGACACCGGACTGCTGCGACACTCGAAATCGATGCCGTCGGGAAGCTCCAGAACATTAATCCAGCGCGCCGTAGGCGAGACGCCTTCGGGATCCGGATTGCGGTAGGATCGCACCAGCGCATGTATCGACTGCATGCGGGACAACAGCAGCCCGGTTTGCGGATACCAGCGCTCGGCCGCATCCTTTTCAATTTCCGGAATGCCCCCATCAATGGCCTCTTTCAGCAAGTCGACAATCTGTTCGAACTTGACTACCGCCTTGTCGGCCACCAGGGTCAGGTCACCCGCCTCAATGCGCAGCGCCTCGGGCAACTGCCCATTGGGGAAGCGAAATCGGTCCGATTTCGGGCT
The DNA here is from genome assembly GCA_041586815.1 of Marinobacterium sp. Taxonomy (GTDB): domain Bacteria; phylum Pseudomonadota; class Gammaproteobacteria; order Pseudomonadales; family Balneatricaceae; genus Marinobacterium_A. The sequence continues at coordinate 402 of JBFGZM010000085.1, forward strand.
GCCGCTTGATTCGGTGAGCAGGGCACGCAGTGTCCGCTGAAAACTCTCAAGGCACTGGTTCAGGTCAACAAAGGGTTGGGCCAGCTGGGAGACATAGGTACTCAGTACCTGGTGTTCACCACAGTCGACACGCATCTTTTCAAGCTGCCGCGTGGCTGTCGCCAGCCAGCGAATACTGCCTGCCACCCGCATGCTGTAGGAAAAATGCCCGATCGCCTTGGCTGCCAGATGATGGCCTTCATCGAAGACATAGATACTGTCGGTCGGGTCCGGCAGAATGGCGCCGCCGCCGAGCGCCAGGTCCGCCATCACCAGGTCATGGTTCGCAATCACCACCTCGGCCTGATCCAGCGACTCCCGCGCCTGATAAAACGGACAGGCGCTGAAGTTGTGACAACGGCGGTTGGTACACTGCAAATGATCGCTGGTCAGCGGTTGCCACAGCTGATCTTCCAGCTCACGCTTGAGATTGTCGCGGTCGCCATCCCAGCGCCCCGATGCAAACTCGTTCAGCAAATCCCGGTACAGACCAAGATCCGCTTCATCGATTTTGTGCACCTGCTCGTCTTCGTACAGCGCGATCTGGCCCATAGCCTCCTGACTGTCGAGCATGCGCTCAGCCTTGCTGATGCACAGATAGCGCCCGCGCCCCTTGGCCAGACTAACCTTCACCGGAAGCTGCGCATGCAAGGCGATATCAGGCAGATCCTTGTACAGCAGCTGCTCCTGCAAGGCCACGGTGGCTGTCGACAGAACCAGTTTTTTGCCGGCAGCCCTGGCGATCGGGATGGTGCCCAGCAGGTAAGCCAGCGTCTTGCCGGTGCCGGTACCGGCTTCCACCAGCACCACATGCCCCTGGGACTGGCGTACACCGGAAGCATCGGCCTCCACAGCACCCATGACCCGCGCTACGGCCGCCACCATCTGGCGCTGCCCATAGCGCGATTTGAGACCCTTGGCATCAAGAAATGCCCGATAGGCCTGCTGAATCTGTTGTTTGAGGTCCTCGGTAAGCAACGCGGCATCCGGATCAGCTGAGACAGGAGCCGCGATTCTAGCAAAACACTGGATATATCAACAGAATTTGCTTTACGGGATTAAACGACTGTATATACTTACACCTACTGTATAAAACAACAGGCAAAAATGATGAAACTGACTCGCCGACAAACGGATGTGCTCGAGTGCATCAAACAGCATATCGAAACCACCGGCTACCCGCCCACGCGGGCCGACATTGCCCGCGAGCTGGGTTTCAGATCTGCCAATGCCGCCGAAGAGCATCTCAAGGCGCTGGCTCGCAAGGGCGCGATTGAAATTATACCGGGCACATCCCGCGGCATTCGCCTGCCGGACCCGGGACTGAACGCGGCCAACGACAGCCTGCCCATCGTGGGGCAGGTAGCGGCGGGCTCCCCCATCCTCGCCCAGCAGCATATCGAAGACCACTGCACCATCTCGTCGGACTTCTTTCATCCCCCGGCGCACTACCTGCTGCGGGTAAAGGGTCAGAGCATGCGCAATATTGGCATCATGGATGGTGACCTGCTGGCCGTGCACCAATGCCAGGAAGCCCGCAATGGACAGATTGTGGTGGCCCGCATTGGCGACGAAGTCACTGTCAAGCGCTTCAAACGCGAAAAAAACCGGGTGTACCTGATAGCAGAGAACGAAGACTTCGCCCCCATCGAGATCGATCTCAAGGAGCAGGAGATTTCCATTGAAGGCCTGGGTGTCGGCGTTATCCGCCGCGGAGGAGAACCGCTATGAACCTTGCACCGGTCCCCAAAACCCGCCGCACCCTGTTTCAACACAAATGCCGGGGCACAAGCCCGCAGCAGAGCCTTTCCAGGGGCGCGCCGAACAACGGCCGGGCCGGCAAACTGACGGAAATCATTACGCACGACAACGACCTGTCCAGCATGCCCTTGCTGATGCCACTGCTGGCACAGCTGAGCCGGGACAACCGCTGGTTCGCCTGGGTCGCGCCGCCCGCTCTGCTGCCCAAAACGCTACTGACCGACGCCGGCATTGATCTTGGCAAGGTGATACTGCTGCAGCCGGACAGCGCTCACAGCGTATTTGATCTGGCCCGGCGTGCATTAAGCGCCGGCACCTGCCATGCGGTCATATCCTGGCCCGGCTACCTGTCGGAATTTGAACTCAAGGCACTGGAGCAGGCAGCCGCCTGCGGCGACAGCCATGGGATTCTGATTAGGGGCCGCGAACACGCCTGATTCCTGCAGGCAAGCCCGCTGCCAATCCGGTAACGGCGCTAGCCCAGACAAAGTGGCGTCAATGGATCACAGGCGGCCTGAGCACGTCCGCCTCGGCTTCACGCTGGCGCGCACCCGCCTCTGCCACCAGCTGCACGCCGGCAGACAACATGATCTTGGCGATATTGATGCGCTCATCGCCCAGCGTGCTGGCAAGCTCATCGGAAAAGCGCAGCTTGAGCAAGGGTTCGTCTTCATCACTGGCCCGGCGTACGACAATGTCGCCCGACTCCAGCATGACTATTTCCAGTACCGTATCTTTCATTCGATCCATTCTTTTGCGTACATTATTCCAGTAATCGTTCCGGCAATCGCGACGATTGCGCCCCATCGAGTGCCAATACACTGCACCCAGACCGGAGTCGTCACCACTCCTGCATACCGGCCCGCAGGCGCTCTGCCAGCTGGGCAAGATCGCCGTACCATTGCTGACACTGTTGCGGTGTAACCTGCACTGCAGACGACCCGCTGGCCAGCTGCACCAGGGATATCTCGGACTGGCTCGACGCAGCTGCATTCACCGCCCGGGCGTCACCTCCAGCTTGCCAGCAGGCCACATAGGCGCCGTGCAGTCGGCGTAGCCAACTGCTGTCATCCTGTTCCAGCGAAGCAAGCTCAGTGCGCTCTGGCGACTGCAGCGCCGCCTGCTCACACAATACATCCAGATCGGTGAAAGACTGCACCTTCGCCGCGTCCAGTCGATAGTGATCTGCAATCTCGCGCAGCAGGGCACCATAGGCCGACACCAGATGAAACAGCACCGCCTCCTGGGCACACTCAATTCGAGCCTGCCGGCTCCAGCCTGCCGAAGCATCCGCCAGCGTCAGCTGCTCCAGCTGAAGCTGTACAAAGTTCAGCTTCTGACTGGTACGGGTTACAAACACACTCATCTGCCCTGCTCCGCCAACTGCCTATTTTGATTTCTTGGTCTTTTCTTCCACCACCCAGCGACCACCATCAAAGTAGGCGCGCCAGCCGGTGGCCTTGCCTTCGACTTCGGTCATCACATACTGTTCCTTGGTCTTGCGACTGAAGCGCACCAGCGTGGGATTGCCATCCCCGTCAGCCACGGGGGCGTCGAACAGGAAACTGTACTTGGGATCAATCTCGTCCTTGTGCGGCAGCAGCTCCCTGATCTTGGGCGGCCTTGTTTCACGGTTCTTCGGAAACTGGCTCGCGGCCAAAAACAGCCCGCTGGCACCATCACGCAGGATATAGGTGTCATCCACCTTCTCGCATTGCAGCTCGGGCATGGGCACCGGGTCCATTTTCGGCGGTGCCGCTTCACCACTTTTCAGCAGTTTGCGGGTGTTCTTGCATTCGCTGTTGGAACAGCCGAAGTACTTGCCGAATCGACCCGTTTTCAGCTCCATCTGGGCGCTGCATTTGTCGCATTCGATGGTGGGTCCTTCGTAGCCCTTGATGCGATAGCTGCCATGCTCGACTTCGAAACCGTCACAGTCCGGGTTGTTGCCACAGACATGAAGCTTGCGTGACTGATCGATCAGGTAGGAGTCCATCGCAGCGCCACACTTGACGCAGCGGTGCTTCTTGCGCAGCAAGCGCGACTCCGCCTCGTCATCTGCATCCTCGCTGATCACCTCGTCGCCGGACACCAGGTTGATGGTTTCCTTGCAGCGCTCCTTCGGTGGCAGGGCATAGCCGGAGCACCCCAAAAAGACCCCGGTACTGGCGGTTCTGATCATCATGACTCGATTGCATGCCGGACAGGGGATATCGGTTTCTGTCGGCGTATTGGGCCGCATGCCACCGTCTTCGCTGCGTGACTCCGCCAGCTTCTGAACGAAGCCCGCATAGAAGCCGTCGAGAACCTGCTTCCAGTTCTTGTCGCCACTGGCGACATCATCCAGCGCCTCTTCCATGCGTGCGGTAAAACTGAAATCCATCAGGTCGGTAAAATTCTCCGTCAGGCGCTCGGTCACGATATCACCCATCTTCTGGGCATAGAAGCGCCGGTTTTGCACTTCGACGTAGCCGCGATCCTGAATGGTGGAAATGATCGCCGCGTAGGTCGATGGACGGCCAATGCCGCGCTTCTCGAGCTCTTTCACCAGGCTGGCTTCGGTGTACCGTGGCGCGGGCTTGGTAAAGTGCTGCTTGGGATCGAGCCGCTCCAGCACCAGGGCCTGACCGGCCTGCAGGTCCGGCAGAATTACATCTTCATCATTCTTGCCCTTGGCCGGCAGAACACGGGTAAAGCCGTCGAACTTGAGAATGCGACCACGGGTACGCAGCTCAAAGTCGCCCGCACTCACCTGCACCCTTGTACTCAGGTACTCCGCCGGCTTCATCTGGCACGCGAGAAACTGGCGCCGAATCAGGTCATACAGTCGCTCCGCATCGCGCTCCATGTTGTTCAGCGCCGTCGCTTCAATACTCACATCGGACGGACGGATTGCTTCATGCGCTTCCTGCGCCCCTTCCTTGCTGCTGTAGACCACGGGCGCATCCGGCAGGTATTTGCTGCCATAGGCATCACCGATGTATTCACGGCACTGCGCCACCGCATCAGCACTCAGGTTGGTGGAGTCAGTACGCATATAGGTGATGTAGCCGGCCTCATAGAGCCGCTGCGCCATCATCATGGTCTTCTTGACACCGAACCCCAGCCGCGTGCTGGCCGCCTGCTGCAGCGTGGAGGTAATGTAGGGCGCGCCCGGCTTGGTTGTGGTGGGCTTGTCTTCGCGCTTGACGACCTGATAGGTTGCGCTTTCAAGCAGCTTGACCGAAGCACTGGTCTGCGCCTCGGACTCGGGCCGGAAAGCCTGATCCTTGTAGCGAGTGACCTGAAGACGCACAGCCGCCTTGTCCTCACTGAGGGTATCGGCGTGCAGCTCCCAGTATTCTTCCGGCACAAAGGCACGGATTTCCCGCTCGCGCTCCACCACCAGGCGGGTCGCAACGGACTGCACACGGCCTGCGGAGAGGCCACGGGCAACCTTTTCCCACAACAGCGGCGACAGCATGTAACCCACTACACGATCCAGAAAACGTCGTGCCTGCTGGGCATTGACCCGCGCCAGGTCAAGTTCGGAAGGCTGCTCGAACGCCGATTTGATGGCTTTCTTGGTTATTTCGTTGAATACCACCCGGCGATAACGGGAATCATCCCCGCCGATCGCTTCACGCAGGTGCCAGGCGATGGCCTCTCCCTCGCGGTCCAAGTCAGTCGCGAGATAGATTTCGTCGGCGTTTTCGGCCAGACGTTTCAGCTCTTCAACGACTTTCTCCTTGCCTGGCAGAATTTCGTAGCGGGCCGCCCAGCCGTTGTCCGGGTCGACACCCATGCGACCGATCAGCTGCTCTTTGGACTTGCGCTCCTTGTATACCGCCTTGTCCTCGGGCGACATCTTGCGCGTGAGCGCCGCCTGACGGGCACGCTCCTTGGGATCGCTTTTGGTGGCGGTTCCACTGGTCGGGAGATCGCGAATATGGCCTACACTCGACTTAACGACATACTGACTGCCGAGGTATTTGTTTATCGTCTTGGCCTTCGCCGGCGACTCGACGATAACGAGAGACTTTCCCATAGAATAATGTTCCTTGGCGCGGAATCGGCTGACTGAATCAGCGTGCATATATAAGTGCTGACATTGCAGGGGTCAAGCAAAGCGAAGAAAAAGCCGCTTTTTTGCCCCCTATGGGGGCAGAACGCTGCATCAGATGAAAAAAGCTTCTGTTACACTTTATAATTCATAGAGTTAATAACCAACCCCCATGGCGCTCATGCTGTACGACAACCTCATCATACTCATCGTAATCGCCGTTGTCGGACTCCTGGCCCTGGTCGGAAGCCATGTCATCAGCCAGCGGGAGCAGCAGGCCCGCCAAAAGGCGGCGCGGGTAAAATGGCTCGGGCAGCAGGCCGAACACGGCATCAGCGCTTTGGGGGTTTTACGTGCCTGCAGCTGCAAACCCGAGATTATTGAGCGCATCGAAACGCAGGTCGCCGCCCTGATCAGCGAAATGGCAAGCCTGACACCGGACAATCCTCTGCTAAGCACCCTGAACAATCAGAAACAGAACGCCGATCGGGCGACGGCTGCTGCCGCCGCACTGAACAGTGACAGGGCTATCAAGCGGGCGTCCATATTCATCAATTACGCCCGCGAACTGCTGACCGAAATGGCCCAGAACAACAGCCTGCCACCGGCACTTGCCAAGAGTTACGCTCAGGAACTGCACTGGCTGAATGTATCGATTATCGCCACCGCCCACCTGAGCCAGGGGCAGAAAAGCATTGCCCAGCAGGACAAACCTGCCGCCCTGTCACACCTCAAGCACGCCAAGGCCGTACTGACCCGTGCCATGGTGCCACAACAGTTCAAACAGGAGCGCCTGAGCCAGATTCAGGCCCTGCTCGACAGCCTTGAACCCAGGCCCCAACGTTCAGATGGAACCCTCGCAGACAACCTGGAGGCCTATTTCAAGGATAACTAGCGCCAGCGCATACCAGCCAGACGTCAGGCATCGCCAATACGGGCAAACCGGGCTACGGGCTCGCCGGCAGGGCCCGGAACGGCCTCGGAAAACATGGCCAGCGGCCGCACCCAGAGCCCCCGGTCGCCATAGCAGGGCCGGTACACTACCAGCCACTCCTCTGTTTCAGAATGGCGCGCACAGCCCATCACTTCGTATTCGTTGCCCTTGTAGTGCCGATAGATCCCCGGCCTCGGCTGTTGTGACTCGCCCACCTTCACCTCCAGTCAAAAACCCTTGCTCGCAATGCGCTGCAAGGTCATGTTGATCGCTTCAAGCGCCTCCACACCACCGCGCTCGCGCCAGAATGCCGATACATGAATCGGCGTTGACTCCAGCGCAACCACATCCTCCGGCAAGGCCTGCAACGCATCTGCCAGCACCTCAAGCTGAGCCGGCATCAGGATGCCTTCGCCCTGCTTCCAGCTCCAGCCGTCCGGCAGGCCATCGCAGGCCAGAGAGCGAATGCGGAAGACTTGCCAGGGCACCAGTCGCTCCCTTTGTGCAGCACTGAGCCCACTGCGTAACTGCCGATAGGCGGCACGCTCGAATTCCTCAGCTTCGGACTCACCGGTCGCCCGAGGCGCAGTCAAACGCACCAGCTGAACCTGAAGGCCCAGCGTACGCGCCTTGCTGCGCAGCAACGCCTGGGCTTTTTCCCGCGGCGAGGGCATCGCCCACATCATTGAGCCCACCAGCGACAGCATGATCAGTACTACAATTCCCCACGTCCACATAGAAGCCCTGCGCCCCGCTGAATGTTTGAGTGCCCGATTGCCGGATCACTATGCTAATCTCAAGTTAACGCAACCAGACGGAAACCCTTGATCATGAGTGCTTATAAACGAATCTTGCTGGCTGTTGACCTATCTGAAGAATCAGATCAGCTGATCGACAAAACCTGCGAGATCGCTGCGCGAAACAATGCCGAGCTGAGCCTCATTCACGTAATTGAGCCTCTGAGCTTTGCCTATGGTGGCGATGTCCCCATGGATCTGACAACCATCCAGGAGCAGCTCGACGATCATGCTCGCGTCAAACTGGACAGCTTTGCCGGTCGCCTCAGTCACCCGACGACGAACAAATTCATCGTCAGCGGCCATACCGAATCAGAAATCCACCGTCACTGCGACGAACATGACATCGATCTGGTGATCGTCGGCAGCCATGGCCGGCATGGCCTGTCGCTGCTGCTGGGCTCGACTGCCAATGGCGTGCTGCACGGGGCCCATTGCGACGTTTTGGCCATTCGGGTGCAACCGGCCAAATAGCCTTGATCCCCGGCCTGGTTCATTACCACGCCGGGGCTACATGCCTATTGAATGCTAATCCTGCAGGGCTTCCAGCTCGACCCAGCGCTCCATCAGACCTTCAACCACCTTTTCCTGCTGCGCAAAGGCATCAAGCCCGGCCTGGATCTGATCCTGAGCCTGCCCATAAAAGCCGCTGTCAGAGATCACCGCCTGCAGTTCGGCCAGCTTCGCTTCAGCAGTTTCCAGCTGCGCTGGCAGCCCATCCAGTTCACGCTGCAGCTTGTAACTCAGTTTGCGTGCTGCCTTGGGTGCCCCTTCCTTGGCCAGCACCGGCTTGTCCGCCTTGCTCCTGGCGGTCTGCGTAGCAACCGGCTGCGGCCGCTGCCGAATCCAGTCCTGATAGCCTCCAACGTACTCACTGATACGCCCCTGCCCCTCGAACACCAGGGTGCTGGTCACGACGTTGTCGAGAAAGGCACGGTCATGGCTGACCAGCAGTACGGTACCGGTAAATTCCAGCAGGATTTCTTCCAGCAACTCAAGCGTTTCGACATCCAGATCGTTGGTCGGCTCATCCAGCACCAGCACGTTGGCTGGCTGACTGAACAGCTTGGCCAGCAGCACGCGGTTGCACTCGCCACCGGACAGGGCCTTGACGGGCGTGCGGGCACGCTCAGGCGCAAACAGGAAATCGCTCAGATAGCTTATGATATGGCGATCCTTGCCATTGATGCTGATACTTTCCCGGCCCTGGGAAATATTGTCTATAACCGTCTTTTCCATATCCAGCTGGCCACGCAGCTGATCGAAATAGGCCACCTCAACCTTGGTGCCCTGGCTTACTTCACCGCTGTCCGGTGCCTGCTCGCCCAGCACCAGCTTGAGCAGGCTGCTCTTGCCGATACCGTTGGGGCCTATCAGGCCGATGCGGTCGCCGCGGTTGATGGTCAGTGACAGATTGTTCACCAGGGTGCGGCCATCATACCCCAGGGAAACACCCTTGAGCTCTGCCACCAGCTTGCCGGAGCGCTGCGCCGTTTCCAGACCGAACTTGGCCGAACCCTGGCGATTGCGGCGTTCCGAACGCTCCTTTCGCAATGCTTCCAGCGCCCGCACCCGCCCTTCATTGCGGGTGCGACGGGCCTTGATGCCCTGGCGAATCCAGACTTCTTCCTGCGCCAGCTTTTTATCGAACTCGGCATTATGACGCGCCTCTTCGGCCAGCATTTGCTCCTTGCGCACCTTGTACTGGGTGTAGCTGCCGGGGAAGGACACCAGCTTGCCGCGATCAATTTCGACAATGCGTGTAGCCAGAGACTCGACCAGTGAACGGTCATGGGAAATAAACAGCAGGCCGCCTCGGAACTCCTTCATCTGCTGTTCGATCCACTCGATGGTCTCGATATCCAGATGGTTGGTCGGCTCGTCCAGCAACAGCAGATCCGGTTCCTGCACCAGGGCAGCACCGAGGGCCGCGCGACGACGCCAGCCACCGGACAGCTCGGACATCAGCCTGTCATCCGGCAAACCCAGGCGCTCCATCACGCGCTGCACCTTCTGCTCCAGATGCCAGCCATCCACGGCTTCGATCTGCTGCTGCAACACATCAAGCTTGGCCATCGTGCTGTCATCATGTTCCATCACGAGCGCTTCATAGCGCTGGCGCATTTCAACGATCTCACTCAGACCACTCATCACCACATCCCGCACTCGGCGCTCGTCGGCCGCCGGCAGTGCCTGGGGCAGTTCCGCGATGCGGCAGCCAGGATCAACCCAGAACTCACCACCGTCGGCCTGCAACTGACCGCCGATCAATTTGAGCAACGTCGACTTGCCAGCGCCGTTCAGCCCGACGAGCGCCACGCGCTCACCGGGGTCTATCTGAAAACCGACTTGGTCAAGCAGTGCCCGGTTACCAAAGGCGATGGAAATATTGTCAAGTCGTATCAGCGGCATAATGTATGTATTCGGCTCATTTGAGGGACGCATATTCTACCGTAAAAGCGCGTAAGATATGAAAACTGTTCAACCCCTGTCTTTTGTACAGAGGTCTCCATTAGACTGAGCAATATAACCGCAGAAACAGGGCTATAAACGGACCATGAAACCACTCTCACTGATGTGCGCAGCGCTCGCACTGGGCTGCACCTTCTCGCTGGCAACCCACGCAGCCAGCTCCTCCCCCGCCGATACGTATGCCCGGGAGCGGGCCAGCTATCAGCAGGCCAGGCAGGCCGCAGCCGCACGAGACTGGGAAACATTCGAGTCCGTCACCGCCAAACTCAGCCACTATCCGCTGTACCCCTATCTGGAGTACGAAAAGATGGAACGCCGCCTGGCTAGCGCCAGCCAGGCTCAGATAGACCAGTTTGCCGCCAACTATGGTGACACCCCGCTGGTATCCCGCCTGCAGCGCAGCTGGCTCAACCAGCTGGCCCGCCAGCAGGCCTGGCATGGCTATCTTCAGGCAATGGCCAAATTTCCGGTTAGCGGCACCAGGTACCAGTGTCTGGAACTGGAGGCACGCCTGCACACTGGCGATACCGCCGGCGCCTACGCCGGCGCCGCCGAACTCTGGAATGTGGGGTCGTCCCAGCCCGACAGTTGTGATGCCCTGTTCGAGCGCTGGATAAAAGCAGGCCAGCTGGATTCCGATATCGCCCTGAGCCGCCTGTTCAAGGCGATTGAGGCCGGTAACAGTTCGCTGGCCAGATACGTGCAACGCTATATCACCAAACCTGAGCACAAGGCGCTCAGCGACCTGTTTCTCAAGGTCGACTCTGACCCCAGGCTTCTTGCAAACCGCAGCCTGCTGAACACCGGCAA
>JBFGZM010000086.1:0-11235 GCA_041586815.1 Marinobacterium sp.
AATGGTGGCGCGATCCGCCAACGGCAGCTCGGCCAGGCCTGCGCCAAAGAACTCGACAAACTTGCCGACCACACCATGAGTGCGCAGCATTTCTGTCACGCTGAGTACCAGATCGGTTGCCGTGGCCCCCTCCGACAAACGTCCACTCAGACGCACCCCCACAACCTGTGGCAGCAACATCGTAACCGGCTGCCCCAGCATGGCGGCCTCGGCTTCAATACCGCCTACCCCCCAGCCCAGTACACCCAGTCCGTTGATCATGGTGGTGTGGGAGTCGGTGCCGACAAGGGTATCGGGGTAGGCCTGCAACACACCCTCGTGCTCCTTGAACATCACCACCTGAGCCAGGTATTCGAGGTTGACCTGATGCACAATGCCGGTGCCGGGTGGCACCACGCGAAAATTGGCGAAAGCTTTTTGCCCCCAGCGCAGAAACTGGTAACGCTCGGCATTGCGTTCGAACTCAATCCGGGTATTCAGGTCCAGCGCCTGGGCAGAACCGTAATGATCCACCATGACCGAGTGATCGATTACCAGGTCTACCGGCTGCAGCGGATTGATCAGCTCAGGGTCGCCTCCAAGTTTGACCATGGCATCCCGCATGGCGGCGAGATCCACTACCACCGGTACGCCGGTGAAGTCCTGCAGCACCACCCGCGCGGGCGTAAAGGCAATCTGATCGCTGCTATCGGCTGTCGGTTGCCAGCGGCACAGAGCCTCGATATCTGACCGCTGCACAGTGAGACCATCCTCCAGGCGCAGCAGGTTTTCCAGCAGAATCTTGAGGCTGTAAGGCAGGCGGCTGATGCCGTATTGCGCCTCCAGTGTGTCCAGGCGGTAGATTTCGTAGGACTTGCCTGCCACATCCAGCCTGTTGCGCGCACCAAAGCTGTTGTTCATAACCTTCCCCCTGATTTGAGTCGCTGTCAGCCCCCGTTCCTTTAACCGACAACACAGGCGACGTGCCGTTCACGCCAGAACCGCTCACTCCTGCCTGATATGCAAGGATCAGAGCGACTCCGCCGGGCCCTTCAGCTCCAGCGTATTGCCCTCCGGATCCTGAATGTAGAATGAGGGCCCCATCCCTTCAGCCCCATAGCGCGACTCTATGGCGCTGACCTCGATATGCTCGGACTCAAGGTAGGCGCAGATTGACTCAATATCAAAGGAATCGATCCGCAGGCAAAGGTGATCCATATTGCGCCCCTCGGCCCCCGGCGCCCTGCCACCGGCAGAGCCCAGCTCGCCGTCCACGGTTATCAGGTCAATCAGGGCCCTTCCTGCGCGCAGCTGATAGAGCCCAAGATCCTGTTTTACCCGTTCAAGTTTGCAGCCAAGCACACGACAGTAGAAGTCCAGCATGGGCTCCAGCTGCTGCACCCGCAGCACCAGATGATCAATGTCGCGTATTTGGATCATGCTCGTCCCGCCTTTGTCAGACTCCCTGAATAGTAGCAGCCACAGTTTTCTCAGAGTACCAGGCTCAGGGCAATGCCCCACATCATCATGCACACGAGGCAGTCGAGCACCCGCCAGGCACGGGGGTCACGAAACAGCGGCGCGAGCTTCGGCGCCCCCAGCCCAAGGGTTAAAAACCAGGCAAAGGATGCCAGCACGGCACCGGCTCCAAACGAATAGCGCAAACTGTCGCCGTACTGTGTTGCGATACTCCCCAGAAGCACCACCGTATCCAGATAGGCGTGAGGGTTCAGCAGGCTGACCGCCAGAGTGGTCAGCAGGGCCGACTTGAGGGAAACCGCACCACGGCTGGCCATATCCATCCCGGCAGGCTGCAGCGCACTGCGCAAGGCCCGATAGCCGTAATACAACAGGAAAAGCGCACCGCCGAAGCGCGCCAGGTCCAGCAGTATCGGTGATTCGCTGATCAGCACCCCCATGCCCAGTACACCCAGGGATATCAGCAGCGCATCACTGAGACTGCAGAGCAGTGCAATGGGCCAGTGATACTGGCGTCGCACGCCCTGGGCCAGCAGAAAGGCATTCTGTGCGCCAATCGCGATAATCAGACCGCCACCGGTTACAAACCCCTGCAACATGACGCTGGACTGTAGTGCACTGTTCATCAAGCTCAATTCCCGCAATCAGCGCCCGAGCAGAGCGGGCGGCATATAAAAGATGAGTGCGATATTGACCGCCAGCACCAATCAAGTAAAACTTATATTTTTTATAACAAATTAGCAGAGCTAATAATGCTGGATTATCGACAGGTTCAGGCGCTGGCGGCCGTGATTGAAGAACAGAGCTTCGAGCGCGCCGCCGCCTCGCTGCACATCACTCAGTCGGCGGTGTCACAGCGCCTCAAACAGCTCGAAGAGCGGCTTGGCCAGGCCCTGGTGATTCGCTCCAGTCCGGTACGAGCAACGCCGGCGGGCCAGCAGGTGCTCAAGCATTACCGTCAGGTCAGTTTGCTGCAAAAGGAATTGCTCAGGGAAGTCTATGATGCGGAGGACAGCAGCTTTACCCGTCTGTCCCTGGGGCTGAATGCCGACAGCCTCAGCAGCTGGTTTCTGCCGGCGCTGCAACCGCTGATGGAACAGGAAAAAGTTCTGCTGGAACTGAAGGTGGATGATCAGGATCAGACGCACCACCTGCTGCGCACCGGCGAAGTGATCGGCTGTATCACCGCTAGTCCGCAAGCAATGCAGGGCTGCAACTGCATTCCTCTGGGGGTCATGCCCTACCGCTGCCTGGTGGCGCCGTCCTATATCAACAATCACCTGGGTGGCAGCGTTACGGCAGAGGGCCTGCGCCAGGCGCCAGCGGTAGAATATAATCACAAGGATGCACTGCACTGCCGCTACCTGGAACGCTTTTACGGCCTCGCGGCCGGCGACTTCCCGCGCCACCGCGTTCCCTCCCCCGATGCCTTTATTGACCTGATTGTGCGGGGGTTCGGCGCCGGCATGGTACCGGATCAGCAAAGCCGCAGCTTTCTGGCCAGGGGCCTGGTGGTGGATCTGGCGCCTGGCAATTATCTGGCCGTGCCACTGTACTGGCACGTCTGGAACCTGAAAACGCCGCTGGCGCGACGCCTTACAGAAACCCTGTTGCGCGGGGCTGAAAAGCTGCTGGACCCCTTTTCTGCACATCCCGTCCTGACGCACCCATGAGACAGCGAACATGATCCAGATCAGCCAATACTTTCGCGAACTGCATCATACTGATCAGATACTCATGTACCAGGAACAATCAACAGGAGCCTTCACACGTGATAAGTATTGAAAAGCCTCCCGCGCAGCAACAGCTCGAGTTTTTTATCCGACAGGCCCGCCAGGCACGCCCCATCCGCACGGCTGTCGTGCATCCGGTTGATCACAACGCTCTGGCCGGTGCGCTGAGTGCCGCAGATCACGGCTTGATAGAACCGGTACTGATCGGGCCACGGGATCGTATTCAGGCCCTCGCCGACCAGGAGCAGTTCGCACTGAATGACATTGAGATCATCAATGTGCCCCATAGCCATGCGGCGGCGGAAAAAGCCTGTGACCTGGTGCGTGAAGGCAGTGTCGAGGCAATCATGAAAGGCGCTCTGGCCACGTCGGAGCTGTTAAGCGCTGTGCTTCACAAGACGCTGGGCATCAGAACCGAACGCAGGCTCAGTCATGTCTTTGTCTTTGATATACCCAACTATCACAAGCCACTGGTCATTACCGATGCCGCCATCAACGTGGCACCGGACCTGTCGGTCAAACGGGATATCGTGCAAAATTCCATCGATTTTTGCCAGGTACTGGGCATTGAAACGCCACGCGTTGCCATACTGGCAGCGGTAGAGAAAATAGTACCGAGCATGCAAAGTACTCTGGATGCCGCCGCACTGTGCAAGATGGCCGACCGGGGTCAGATTACGGGCGGCCTGCTGGATGGCCCGCTGGCATTTGACAATGCCATTTCCCGTCAGGCCGCCCTCGACAAGCACATTGAATCACAGGTATCGGGGGAGGCCGACATCCTGCTCGCGCCCGACCTAGAGTCTGCCAATATGATTGCCAAGCAGCTGGTCTATCTGGCCAGTGCCGAATCGGCCGGCATTGCCCTCGGTGCGCGGGTTCCGATCATCCTGACCAGCCGCTCTGACAACACCCTGACCCGCATGGCTTCCTGCGCCCTGGCCTCGCATATTGTGCATGAGCGTGAAGTTATAAAGGTCCCCTGACACAGCACTTGTATAAGGATCACCTCTAGCATGCAGTGTATTTTGGCGGTTAACGGCGGATCATCCAGCCTGAAGTGTGGCCTTTATGAACCCAGTGGCGATGCATCACAGCTACGGTATCGCTTCAAGCTCAATAACGCCCTGGGCACTCCTAGCCTCACGATTACTGACGGTCAGGGCCACACACTTGCACAGCTGGATCCCGACTTCAGCCAGATCGCATCCAGCCAGCGCCACCTGAAAGCGCTGGCAGTTGTACTCGACTGGATTGCCGAACAGCTTCCTGAGGTCGAGATTATGGCCGTAGGGCACCGTGTGGTGCACGGGGGGGAACAGTTCTCAGCCCCCGCAGAGGTGAATGACGCCCTTGTCGACAGTCTTCACCAGCTAAGCCCGCTGGCACCACTGCACCAGCCCTACAATATCGCCCTGATAGAGGATTGTCGTACACGCCTGCCCGCAATACCGCAGATTGCCTGCTTTGATACCATGTTTCATGTCGGCCAGTCTGAGCTTGAGCGCCACTATGCCATTCCCGCCCGCTTCACCGCGGATGGCGTCCAGCGCTACGGCTTCCATGGCCTGTCTTATCAGTACATCCAGCGCCAGCTGGCAGCACAGGGGCGGGGCCTGGGGCGCAGCCTGATCTGCCATTTCGGCTCCGGCGCCAGCATGTGTGCGGTACGGGACGGCCGCTCGGTGGCCAGCAGCATGGGGTTTACTGCCCTTGATGGCCTGCCCATGGGAAGCCGTTGCGGCAATATCGACCCAGGTGTCTTGCTGTACCTGATGCGCCACTATGCACTGGATATCGATACACTGGAGCAGGTCCTGAACAAGCAAAGCGGCTGGCTGGGAGTATCCGGGGTGAGTTCAGACATGCTCGAACTGCACGCCAGCGACAAGCCTGCGGCCCAAGTGGCGATCGAGATGTTCTGCTATCGTGCGGCGCTGGAGACAGGTCGCCTTGGCGTCGCCATGCAAGGGCTGGATCGCATCGTTTTCACCGGCGGGGTGGGTGAAAATGATGCCGACATCCGTGCCCGTATCATTGCACGCCTTGAATGGCTTGGTGTGGCAATCGATCCCGGTGCGAACCAGGGCGGCGCCACGGTGATAAGCAGCGCGGACAGTCGAATCGAGGTACTGGTGATCCCGACCCACGAAGGGGCCATGATTGCCCAGCACTGTCATGAGATGCTGGGCGAGTTCGATTAGCCCTCGCGACGCTGGCGCACGGCCTCAAACAAACAGACCCCCGCGGCCACCGAGACATTCAGGCTGCTGACCTCGCCGGACATCGGAATCTTGACCAGGTGATCGCAGTGCTCCCGGGTCAGGCGGCGCATGCCCTTGCCTTCTGCCCCCATGACCAGCGCCATCGGGCCGGTGAGGCTGGCATCATAGACCATCTGCTCCGCCTCGCCGGCAGTTCCGGTAATCCAGATGCCGCGCTCCTGCAGCATCTGCAGGGTACGCGCCAGATTGGTCACCTGCACATAGGGCACCACCTCGGCGGCACCGCAGGCCACCTTGGATACGGTGGAGTTCAGCGGCGCCGACTTGTCCTTGGGCGCAATCACCGCCTGCACGCCGGCAGCATCGGCGGTACGCAGGCAGGCGCCCAGATTATGGGGGTCCGTGACACCATCAAGCACCAGCAAAAACGGCGCTGTATCGAGCCCGTCCAGCAACTGAATCAGGAAAGCCTCGTCCTTGGACAGAATCGGATCGCACAGCACCAGTACGCCCTGATGCACACCCCCGTCGGACAGGCGGTCCAGCTCCTGACGGCTGACACGCTCGGCTCGCACATGTACCGGCGCCGCCAGGTCGATGACCTGCTGGATGCGCTCGTCGTTACGCCCCTGCTGCACAAGCAGGCGCTTGATGCGTTTGGAGTCGCGCTTGAGTGCCGTACGTACCGCGTGCTGACCGAACAGTAATTCGTCTTCCAATGGCTATGCTCCTGTACCCGGCGAGATACCGGGATGCCGGGCCAGGATTTCAGATCCCGCTCGGGTTAATCATGGGTGTACCCTGCCGTCTGGGCGGGTACTGGGCTCAGATGTCTGCAGCCGGGTTCATCTGCGAAGGCCAGCCCCAGACATGACCTGGAACCCAAACGCGGAACAATGAATCCGACAGGGCGCATATTATCCCCAACTCGGCTCCAAAAACCCAGCACCGGACTAACCCGGATGCGGTACTGAATGGCCAGGGAGATCCGCGGTCAGGCAATTTCGTGGCTGTAGGTCCCGTCCGCGCCCAGGCTGTCATTCCAGCTGATCACCAGGGTCCCGCCACCGGTGCCCCGAAAGCGAAAGCGAAGAAAGGGGTCGGCCGATAGCACGGGCGAGAGATCCGCCGTGAAAACTTTCTCGCCCCGGTAACGCACACTGAGCTCGCGAATAAAGGCTGCATCGGGGCTGTCTGCCACACAACCCGATTCTGCAGCCATAGCGTGCTCCAGAAAAAGGCGCACCGTGATGATCTCGTCTCTGATCGAGGTTTCGATTCTCACTGTGCAGCCCCGTCACCCATAGTGCCGGTCTCCGCGCCACCACAACCAGCAAGAACGACACGCACCGGCTGGCTGTTTCTGAAAAGCTGCCCTTCAGACTCCACAACAACCGAAACCTCGCTCGATTGCGCCAGACGAATACGGGCGGCGACCTCCGCCAGGGTGTTGGGCCCGAACTCGAACATTGCTGCCAGTGGCCGCGGGTTTTCATGCACCAGCAGCGCCAGGCGGGACACATTGGGCAGATGGGTTTGCACCATGACCGGCACCAGCTCCCCCAGATGTGCTGTGGTTGGCAGTTTCAGTTCAATTTCCAGCGCGGCCACCGTATCACTGCGGCCAAAAGCGGCGGTCAGTGCCGCATCCATGGTCGGGCTTTCAAAGGCACGCGCATTCCAGTTCGCCAGCGCACGCAAGGGCGTCAGCACGAACGCAGCAGCAACACCCAACCGCTCAACAAACACGCGCCGTTGCATGGCACGACTCCCTGCTGTGTGATTATCAAAAGCGAGGATACCTTAAAGGCCGGGCGCAGACAGCCTTTGCGTAAACAGACCCAAAACACAAAGGCCGCTGAGATCAGCGGCCTTTGGTACCCGGGGGAGCAGGATCAGAGCGCGGCAAAAATGCTGTCGCGAATCTGCTCTACCGAGCCCACACCCTGGATATAGACATAGCGCGGTGCGCTGGCAGCATCCGCCTCGACCCAGCCCTTGTAGTAGCTGATCAGCGGTGCAGTCTGCTCGTCGTATACCTTGAGACGGGCACGTACGGTCTCTTCCTGATCGTCATCACGCTGGATCAGGTCTTCGCCGGTCAGATCATCCTTGCCTTCCACTTTGGGGGCATTGAACAGCAGGTGGTAAGTACGACCCGATCCCGGGTGCACACGGCGGCCGCTCATGCGCTTGATGATTTCCTCGTTGTCGACGTCGATTTCAACCACGGCATCGATTTGCACGCCGGCATCCTTCAGCGCGTCAGCCTGGGGAATGGTGCGCGGAAAACCGTCAAACAGGAAGCCATTGACGCAGTCTTCCTGCTTAATTCGCTCCTGTACCAGGCCGATAATGATGTCATCGGACACCAGCTGACCGGCATCCATTACAGCCTTGGCCTTGATACCCAGCGGGGTACCTGCCTTGACGGCAGCGCGCAGCATGTCTCCGGTGGAGATCTGCGGAATGTTGAATTTTTCGGTCAGGTACTGTGCCTGTGTGCCCTTGCCGGCACCGGGGGCGCCCAGAAGAATAATACGCATTGAAGATTGGCTCCTACTCTTGTAATCACAAAAAAATCTAAAAAATCTGTTTCGCGTAGCTGCGCAGCCGTCAGCAACTGATAACCCCTGCTCTGGACAGTAGCGAGTCCGGTACAGGGGAACAATGCGACATTAGCACTAGCGCACTGAGGAAAAAGCAGCGCAGCAGCCATAACAGCCACCGTCTGCGGCGATACCGGCACGCGATTTTTCGTCAGCACACGAGTCTTTTGCTGTACGTGCAGACAGTGTCTGCACGTAAAAGGGTATTGAGGGTAAGCTAAAAGCGGGGTTGTCAGCAACCCCGCCAGTGGTCTGACCAAAAATCAGCCAGTATTGCGCATCCCTGCTGAAATACCGGACATGCTCACCATCAGCGCGCGCTCGAGCCTGGCATCGGGCTGAGTGCGATCTCGCAACAGCAACTCGGCCTGCAAGAAATGCAGCGGATCAATATAGGGATTGCGAACTTCTATGGACTGTCGAATAACCGGATTCTCGGCCAGCAATTGGGTCTGCTGGCGGATCTGCTTCACCAGCTCGACGCTGTTGCGAAGGCGCGTGCGCAGGCTTGAGCCCAGCACCCGCAGTTCTTCAGACACCAGCCGCGCATCATAGTAGGCCGCGATGTCGGGATCGCTCTTGGCCAGCACCATTTCCAGCATGTCGATGTTGGCACGGAAGAACGGCCAGTCGCGGTACATGCTGTGCAGCAGTGGCAGCTGATCGGCCACAGCTTCCTGCAGCGCACTGTCTGAACCCAGCCAGGCCGGCAACATCAGGCGCGTCTGGGTCCAGGCGAATATCCAGGGAATGGCACGCAGACTCTCGATGCCACCGTCGGTGCGACGCTTGGCGGGCCGGGAGCCCAGCGGCAGTTTGGCCAGCTCCAGCTCCGGAGTTGCGGCGCGGAAGTAGGGCACGAAATGCTCGTCCTCACGCACCACGGCGCGGTATTCCTTCAACCCCCGCAAGGCCATGCGCTCCATCTGGCTGCGCCACTGCGGCTGCGGACCTGGCGCGGGATCCAGCGTGGCCTGCAGCACGGCGGCGGTATAGAGTTCCATGTTGCGGATCGCGATTTCCGGAATGCCAAACTTGAAGCGAATCATTTCGCCCTGCTCGGTAACCCGAAGGCCATGATCCACGGATCCCGGCGGCTGTGCCAGTATCGCTGTATGGCTTGGGCCACCACCACGGGCCACGGTACCACCACGGCCGTGAAACAGAGTCAGGTGTACCTGGTGCCGGTGACAGACGGCGGTGAGTTCTTCCTGGGCCTGGAACTGCCCCCAGGCGGCCGCCAGCTGGCCGGCATCCTTGGCTGAATCCGAATAGCCAATCATGACTTCCTGCTGACCCTGGATGTAATCGCGGTACCATTGCAGCGACAGTAGCGCATCGATACAGGCGTGGGCACCCTGCAGGTCAGACAGGGTCTCGAACAGCGGCACTACGCGCATGTTGTGGCCGATGCCGGACTCCTGCAGCAGCAGGATAACACCCAGCACATCGGAGGGCTGGCTGGCCATGGAAATCACGTAGCTGCCGAGGGAGTTCTCTTCCGATGCCGCCACCACCTTGCAGGTGTCCAGCACTTCCTGCACCAGGGCGGAGGGTTGCCAGGCCCTGGGGAACAGCGGTCGCTGACTGCGCAGCTCGGCCAGCAAAAACTGCTGACGCTGTGCCTCGTCCCAGTCGCTGTAGCTGCCCAGGCCGTAGAAGTCGGTCAGCTCATCGAATACGCCAGCATGGCGATCGGCATTCTGGCGAATATCCAGTTTCACCAGGGTCATGCCAAAGCAGGCGATGCGCCTGATCATGTCCTGCAGGCGTCCCTGGGCAATAATCTGCATGCCGCAGTCCTGTAGCGACTGGTGACAGAGCAACAGTGGCTGCAGCAGATCCTGCTCCTGCAGCAGTACGCCCTCACAGGGCACAGGATTGCCATCGAGCTGTGCCTTGAGCCAGGCCTTGGTACGCCCAAGGGCAGACCTTATCTCACCGAGCAGGGCGCGGTAGGGTTCGGGTTGCTCCCCAACCCGTGCTTGCAGATCAGCGTTGCACTGACTCATCGACAACTCGGCTCGCAGCTGATCGATATCCCGGAAATACAGATCTGCCGCCATCCAGCGTGACAGCAGCAGTACTTCGCGGGTCACTGTGGCGGTCACATTGGGATTGCCGTCTCGGTCTCCCCCCATCCAGGACGAATAACGCACCGGACAGCAATCCAGCGGCAACCCCTCGCCCAGCACCTCCTGCAGTTGCTCATCAAGGCTGCGCAGGAACTTGGGCACCGCCTGCCAGAGGGAGTTTTCGATCACAGCGAAGCCCCATTTGGCCTCCTCTACCGGCGTCGGGCGCTGCTGACGAATCTCATCGGTATGCCAGATCTGGCTGACGAGCTCACGCAGGCGATGCTGTACCTTTTCACCCCGATCATTGCGCTTGAGACAGTCGGCGATATCGTCAAATTTCTGAATCAGCGTACGGCGGTTAACTTCGGTGGGATGCGCCGTCAGCACCAGATCAACGCTCAGCCTGCCCAAGCCGTCGGCAATTTCACGCACGCTGAAGCCCCGGTCGCTAAGACGTACAAACAGCTGACTCAGCGACGCGGGAGCATCCTTGCCGCTGTCTTCCAGACGCCGGCGCACGCGGTGATGTTCTTCGGCAATGTTGGCCAGATTGAGAAACTGGGTGAAGGCCCTGGCCACAGGGAGGACTTCATCTTCATTCAGCTCGCCCAGGGCACTGAGCAATTCATGGTATTCGCTGTTGTCTTCAAGGCGCCCCGCCTTGGCCAGCTTGCGGATGCGCTCTACCTTTTGCAGAAAAGCTTCGCCAAGCTGGGTTTCAATAGTCTGCCCAAGGCAGTCCCCCAACATTCGAACATCGTCACGCAACGCTTCGTGCAGATCAGCCATCCACTCTTCTCCCTTAGATGAAAATCAGCCGGGTATCCACCCGGGCCCAGTTACATCGGCTCTTCGAGCATAATGGATTCGAGACTCTGAAGGTAAACGGAAAATGCTGTTTATTAGTAAATTTTACAAATTTATATGCTGCACGCGCAGGCAGTGAAACGCCCGATCAGTCCGGAGACCGACGTTAAAACACGGTATTTCAGGCGTATCAGACGGGTGTAAACAGCAGGTAAAATAATGCAGTTGACCTGACAGGAGTCAGAGCCCCCGCATCTTGGCCTCGTTCCACCAGGCATCGAGCTCGTCAAGACTGAAACTGTCCCAGTCGCGCCCCGACGCCGTG
>JBFGZM010000087.1:0-11148 GCA_041586815.1 Marinobacterium sp.
AGCGGCCACTCCATGGGAGGCCATGGCGCCCTGATCAGCGCCCTGAAGAACCCGGGCCGTTATTGCTCGGTATCGGCCTTCTCCCCTATCACCACCCCCAGCCAGTGCCCCTGGGGCATAAAGGCCTTCAGCGGCTACCTGGGTGAGGATAAAAGCGACTGGGCCGCCTATGATGCCTGCGCCCTGATTCGCAGCGAACTGACGGAGCGTCTGCCATTGCTGGTAGATCAGGGCGATGCCGACAACTTTCTTGCCGAACAGCTCAAACCCGAATACCTGCAGGCCGCCTGCGAAGCCAGCCAGCACCCACTGGAGCTACGCCTGCAACCGGGTTACGACCACAGCTATTACTTTATTGCCAGCTTCATCGAAGACCACCTGCGCTTCCATGCCAGGGCCCTGAACAACGCCTGATCCGGCATTGCAACCTGAGCCGGGCAGGCGCCATGCTGGGCCTGGCTCAGGCCTTCCCAGAGCAACTACTCCTCGTCCTTGTCATATCCCTTCAACAAGCGGCGCACATACCAGAACAGACCCAGGGCGATCACCGGCACCGATGCACTGAGGGCAAAGCTCGCGCGGGATTCGAGCGTCTCATCCACCACCACGTTGCGCAACGTGCGATCAATCAGGTCGAAGGCATAATAGGTCACGACGATCACCGTGAAGCTTTCAAGCTTGGCTTGCAGGCGCAGCTGGCTGCGGGCCCGGTAGTTGATTCCCCGCAGCAGATCCCGGCTTTGATTTTCGATCGACAGGTCTACCTGGGAGCGGATCAGGTCGGTTGACCGCCCGATGCGCTGTGACAGGCGCTCAATGCGCTCACCGGTGGAGCGGCAGGTGCGGTGGGCCGGATCCAGCCGCCGTTCCATAAACTGTTCTACCGTCTGCAGCCCCTCGATTCGAGTCTCCCGCAACTCAGTAATACGCCGATCGACCAGGGCAAAATACGCCTCGGACGCTGAAAATCGGTTGGCAGTATGAGCCGATAGCGCCTCAACTTCGGCGGCCAGGGCCATCAGCTCCTGCAACAGCGACGCCGCACCGCTGTCGGGCTCGGCAATTCGCTCCACAACCCCGGCCAGCTGCTGATCCAGTCGCGACACCATGGGCATGGTTTCCAGCGCCAGGGGCAGTGCCAGCAGCGCCATATGGCGGTAGGTTTCAATTTCGCAGATTCGCTGCAGCAAGCGACCGGCCTGAAAAAGTGTCATGCCACCCTGATCCTGCACCAGCACCCGATTGTAGCCGTTGTCCTTGCGGGCACGAAAATCGGTGCGCAGCGCCCCGGCATGTCCCATCACATCGGAGCCATTGATCTGCGCGGCCCCCGGCTGGCCTGGATTGAAGTTCTCTTCCGCCCAGCCATCGAAGTCAGCCGCTTCACGTCGAAACAGCACTTCCACGCCACACAGGAAGGCCCCCGGCAGCGCCTCGCCCCAGCCCGCAGGCAATTCAGGTACCCGGGTATCACCCAGCCCATAGAAGGTCAGACTGTAAAACTCACTGTGGGGTTCGTAGCGCAGGGCGCGCTGCCCCTGGCGAATAAAGAAGAAGCCACATTTCCCCGGCTCAAGCTCAAAGCCCTCGATAATGGCCAGTTCCCGCACCCTGTGCTCTACCTCATCCGGATCCTCGCCATCGTGCAGTATGGCGATCTGAAGCAGCGCCAGTGGCGCACTGATCTGCTGAAACGGCCTGGCATGCACTTCGGCCACGATCTGGTCACGCAAAGGGTGTGTATACATAGACTCGCTCAACAGTTGCAACAGAGTACGACGGCGCATCCCCGCCACCGCAGGCTGACTATTCTGTTGCAAGCACCGTACCACGACAACACCCCCTAAGGGATAGATCGCCAAGTGGTGGTCTATACTTGCGGGCGACCCGCCGTCTCTCGGAATCCGGCATACCCCGGCACACATCCGTGCCACAGAATCCCCATTGCGGCACACCGAAGCTGCACTGCGAAGAAGTAACCGCCACCGGCTCGGCCGGACCCGGCAAACAACGACGAGACCCCTTGATCACGGTGCTTCGCGCGATCATGGCAGTACCGCGGCAACCGCAGCCCGGTCATATTTACAGCACCTGAAAATATACCCGCCAGGCCCGCAAATGGAGTTGACTTCCCCCTAGAATTCGCTATCCTCCTATCAAGCTTGAAATACAGCTCCAGTTTGATGTCGACGCACGATGCTCCTCTTAGTAGTACCTCGTTCTGATCTTCATAACGGAATTCCTGCATTTCTCAGCTAGACCCGCCCTGGTGTCTGTCGTTTGCGCGATAGTGCCGGGCTTTACGTAAAACAAAATCCTTATGGAGTTCAACAATGTCTACTACCGGCACTGTTAAGTGGTTCAACGAAGAAAAAGGTTACGGTTTCATTGCTCAGGATAACGGTCCGGACGTATTCGTTCACTTCCGCGCTATCACTGGCGACGGCTTCCGTACCCTGGCTGAAGGCCAGAAAGTACAGTTCGACGTGACTCAGGGCCAGAAAGGTCCTCAGGCTGAGAACGTCAGCGTCATCTAAGACGTTTCTGACACGACTTAAAAACCGGCATTCCTTTACAGGCGCCGGTTTTTTTGTGCCTGTTTTTTGGGCACGACTCCCTCTTCGATACAAAAACGGGCACCGCCCGCTGCCAGACAGGCAGCGATATGGCACCCGCGAGCCACTAAAGGCCTAGCGGCGGTTCAGCTCCATGCGACGCAGAAACTCGGCCATGATCTCGTGGTAGAGCGCCGCGCCGAGGAAACGGTCTTCCACGCCTTCATCGACATTGGGGTTGTCATTGACCTCAATCACCACCACCCGATCGCCACTCTGTTTAAGGTCTACACCATAAAGGCCATCTCCGATCAGCCGCGTCGCTTTCAGCGCCGCCTCCAGCACCGCAGGCGGCACCTCATAGGTGGGCAACGTATCGAAGCCGCCCGAATCCACATCACCGCTATTGCCATGGCGATAGATCTGCCAGTGATCCTTGACCATGTAGTAGCGGCACGCAAACAGCGGCTTGTTATTCAGCACACCGATGCGCCAATCGTAATCGGTATACAGAAACTCCTGGGCCAGCACCAGCGCTGAGCTGTGCAGCAGTTCCTTGAGCCCGGCCAACAGTTCCTGGCGCGTTTGTGCCTTGCACATGCCACGGGAAAAAGCACCATCCGGGATCTTCAGCACAATCGGCAAGCCCAGCGCCTCGATCATTTCATCCAGGGTCTCCTTGTCGGTATTGCTTACAATACGGGTGCCCGGTGTGGCGATCTTGTTGATACGCAGCAACTCGGCAAGATACACCTTGTTGGTACAACGCAGAATCGAGGTCGGATCATCCAGCACCACCAGCCCTTCGGCTTCGGCCTTTTTGGCAAAGCGATAAGTGTGATGGTCGATGGCGGTGGTTTCGCGAATAAACAGACCGTCATACTCGGGCAGTCGCATCAGGTCCCGCTTGCCAATCAGTTCCACGTTGATGCCCAGCTGCTCGCCACTGGCGATAAAGTGCTTGATGGCATCCTTGTCGCTTGGCGGCAGCGCCTCGTCCGGATCCACCAGCATGGCCAGATCGAAACGGTAACGCTTGCGGGCACGGGGCTTGCGCCACATGCGGTTGCTGAAACGCTCCAGCGCTGCCGCAAACAGTTCCTGCTCTGCTTCCAGCTTGATATCACGCACCGACAGCTGGCGAATATTGTCCACCTGCCATACCTTGCCGCGTTTCAGACGCACTTCCAGTACCGGGCAGGGGAAACGCTCGAACAGCTGCTTGGCGATGGGCGCCAACTCGCTCACCAGCGCCTCACCGAAGAAGATGCGCAGCTCGATTTTGGACTGATCACCGGAAACCTTGCTGGCCAGGCCGTCCAGCGTGCTGGCCAGGCCATCAAGCTGCAGCGTGTAGAGCGACTTGCGACGCAGGTCATTGATTACCCGCACCGACGGTATCACGTGATGATCCCGCGCTTCCGCCAGAAGCGAACAGTAATAACCACGCCCCAGCGCCCGGCTGTTTCGACAACAGTTCAGGATACGCACACGCCCGGCACGGTGGGTATCCGCCAGCGCCAGATACTGATCAAAGGAGATAACATCTTTACTGGGATAATAGGGCGCCCAGTCACCCAGATCATCGACCACTACGTAAAAGGAAGAAGGCATTGTTTGGCTATTCCGGCAGGGGGTGAATTTTCGCGATTATGCGCGCCCCTTGTCCGCAGGTACAGGGGTTCGCCGCGCCTTATATAAATTTAGTACAGCCAGCATACCTGCGTTGGATAGCAGTGATAGTATTGCCCTATTCCACTGGTCTGTATGGACAAGAACAGCTTGAAGACCCTGAGTACCCGCCCCGCGACCCGCGCCGATATCGACACCCTGCTCGACATTGAGCAGCAATGCTTTCGCAGTGACCGGTTGTCGCGACGCAGCTTCCAGCGCCTGATCAAACACGGCCATGCCAGCCTGCTGATGGCATTCAGCGACGGCGACATCGCCGGTTACACCCTGGTGCTGTACCGCAAGAATACCCACCTGGCCCGCCTTTATTCCCTGGCCGTCTTGCCGCAGATGCGTGGCTGTGGCATTGCCCGCCAACTACTGCAGGACGCCGAGAAAACCGCCCGGGAAGAGCTGTGCATTTTCATGCGACTGGAGGTCAATGTCGGGAACCACAGCGCCATCGCGCTCTATGAACAGAGTGGCTACCACCCCATCGGCACCATTGACGAGTACTACGAAGACGGCGCCAGCGCTCTCAAGATGGAAAAACCCATCCGTCGCCAGACGCCGGCCAGCGGCAAGGTCCGCACCGCCTTCTACGAGCAGACCACCCCCTTTACCTGTGGCCCGGCCAGCCTGATGATGGGGATGCACGCCCTGATACCCGCCTACCCCATGACCCGCCGGGAAGAGCTGCAGATCTGGCGCGAATCCACCACCATATTCATGACCGCCGGCCACGGCGGCTGCTCGCCCCAGGGGCTGGCCCTGAGCGCCTGGCGCCGCGGCTTCGACGTGCAACTGTACTGCAACAGCACTCAGGTTCCCTTCATCGACAGCGTACGCAACCCTGAGAAAAAGCAGGTTATTGCCCTGGCCCATGAAGACTTCAGCGAACAGTTGACCGAAACCGGCGTTGAAATTCACGAGCGCGAAATGACTCTGGCCCAGCTGCAACAGCATATTCAGAACGGCGACGTACTCATCAGCCTGATCAGCACCTGGCGTCTGAATCGAAACAAGGCCCCCCACTGGGTCATTATCACCGCCGCAGACGAGCGCTTTGTCTACCTGACAGACCCGGACCACGATCGCGACGAGTGGCAAAGCCAGACTGACTACATAGATGTACCGGTGGAGGTAAACGAATTCCTCGCCATGGCCGCCTTTGGGCGCTCGCGCCTGAAAAGCACCCTGGCGCTGAGCCGGCGCAGTGACTGAAACCACTTGGCAAGCGCTTGACTGACCAGGCTCACCGCACAGGCGACCCCGCTCAGAACGCAAGCACGGGAATGCTCCAGGAGAACGGGGGCAGACTTCCACCCTCTTTCCACCCGGCAGACAGCCCCGCAACAAAAAGCCCCGGTCACCTTAAGGTTAACCGGGGCTGTTTGAATGGCCGGAGAAGCGCCGGGACGCCTGATCACCGTCACGGCATCAGAGCATGCTTCTTCTTGCCCCTTTCACCTTTTTACCCTTTTACCTCTCCCCTGACCTGCGTATGCTCAGCCCTTGCCGCGGGTACGGGTCTTGTGACTGCTGGCGTTCTTTTCGATGAACTGGATGATACGGTCAGCCACATCCAGGCCCGTGGCCGCTTCGATGCCTTCCAGGCCCGGCGATGAGTTGACCTCCATCACCAGCGGGCCGTGGTTGGAGCGCAGAATATCGACGCCGGCAACGTTCAGCCCCATGGTACGGGCTGCACGCACGGCAGTGCTGCGCTCTTCGGGTGTCAGGCGCACGAGGCTGGCGGCGCCACCGCGGTGCAGGTTAGAGCGAAACTCACCGGCCTTGGCCTGGCGTTTCATGGCCGCAATCACCTTGTCACCGATCACGAAGCAGCGGATATCCGCGCCGCCGGCTTCCTTGATGTATTCCTGCACCATGACCGAGGCCTTGAGACCCATAAAGGCTTCAAGCACACTTTCCGCAGCCTGGCGGGTTTCGGCCAGCACCACGCCGATGCCCTGGGTGCCTTCGAGCAGCTTGATCACGAGCGGCGCACCGCCGACCATTTCCACCAGGTCGGGAATATCGGCGGGCTTGTTGGCAAAGCCGGTAATCGGCAAACCGATGCCCTTGCGCGACAACAGCTGCATGGAGCGCAACTTGTCACGGGAGCGGGAAATGGCCACGGACTCGTTCAGCGGATAGGTGCCCATCATTTCAAACTGACGCAGAACCGCTGTGCCGTAGAAGGTAACCGAGGCGCCGATACGGGGAATGACCGCATCAAAGTCGGCCAAAACCTCCCCTTTTACATGTATTTCAGGGTGTTGCATATTGATGTTCATGTAGCACTTGAGGACGTCTACTACCTGCACATCATGGCCGCGCGCCTTGGCAGCCTCTACCATGCGACGGGTCGAGTACAGCTGCGCATTGCGGGAAAGAATCGCCAGTTTCATGGCTTGGCTCCTAACAAAAATGAGGCCGCCGGATCGACGGCAAAACGGTTAAGCATGGCAGTGCGCCCCAGCAGCATGCGAAATTTCATGCTGTCGCGGTTGGTCAGCGTCATCTCGATCGGCCACTCATGCTCGCCCAGGCGAGCCAGCGTCTGAATGACGATACGCTTTTCGCGATGGCCACCGGAATCCGTGACCTGTCGCTCGTCCAGTACCGGTGCAACAAAATGCAGCACCTCGTCCTGGTTATTCTGCAGGGGATGTACATCCGCCGCGACCCAGAGCGCCCCGCGCTCGTAAAAGGGTTCGAGCTTGAACGCATGCAAGCAGGACGTGCGGGCACCGGTATCGACCTTGACCTTGATGTGGTCGATTCCCAGTTCCGGCAGCGACATCCACTCGCGCCAACCAATGGTTTCCAGCATGACGTTAATTCCTGCAGTTGCGCGCCGTCAAAGCCAGCGCTTGCGGCGGAAGATCCAGATCTGTATCGCGACCAGCACGACAAGAAACAGCGAAAATTCCATAAAGGCCGACGGATTTTCCGCCCCCGGCACCCCCCCGACGTTGATCCCCAGCAGCCCGGTCAAAAAGCCCAGCGGCAGGAAGATAGCCGCCACCAGCGACAAGACATAGAGCCGGCTGTTGAGCTGATCGGACATCCGGCTCATCAGCTCTTCCTGGGTAACAGCGGCCCGTTCGCGTACCGCATCCAGGTCTTCAATGTGACGCACCAGCCTGTCGGACACCTCCCGCATGCGCATCCGACTCTGGTCATCCATCCAGCCCAGTGGTTCGCTCACCACCCGCGCCAGTGCCTCGCGCTGTGGCGCCAGGTAACGCCGCAAGCCGATGGTCTGGCGTCGCAACTGCGCCAGCGGCTGGCGCAGCTCGCCATCGCCGCTGTAGAGCACCTGTTCTTCGAGGTCCGCGACCCGGTCTTCGAACTCATCTACCGTGTCACTCATGCGCAGCACCAGCCCGTCGGCCAGCTTCACCAGAAAGTCGCCGCTATCGGCAGGCCCGATACCACTGCGCATTTCGGCCACCAGGTCGGACACAGAGAGCAAGCGGCGCTTGCGCGAGCTGACGATCAGGTCCTGCGTCACATAGAGCCGGATCGACACCATGTCCTCGGGGTCGGCTTCCGGATTGAGATTGACGCCGCGCAGAGCCAGCAGCAGCCCGGTACCGAGCAGGGCGGCACGGGGCCGCGTCTCTTCGGTCAGCAGGGCATCCACCGCCAGGGGCGGCAGGTCACTGTGGTCTAACCAGCTGTGGCAGGCCGGGTGGGTATAGTCGAAATGCAGCCACAGCAGACCCTGGGATGCATCCCAGAGCCCCACCTCGTCCCAGCTCAGCTCGCGGGCACCGCCCTTGCGATCCATCAAGATCGCGTAAATCAAACCCTCAGGTCCATGCAGTGGCGTCATGCCTGCGTCCTTTTATTCATACCAGTATAGGCCCCGCCGTCCGGACACCTTTGGAACACCCGTTGCTAGAGCAGCCGCAGGGTGGGTTCCTGCAGGGCCGCAAACTGCTCACGCAACTCGAGAATATGTTCACTCCAGTAACGTTCAGTGTTGAACCAGGGAAAAGACCGGGGAAATGCCGGATCGCTCCAGCGACGCGCCAGCCAGGCGGAATAATGCATGATACGCAGAGTACGCAGCGCTTCGATCTGACGCAGCTCCCGCGGTTGAAAGTCGTAAAACTCGTTATAACCTTCCACCACCTCGGACAGCTGGATCTGCTGACTATTGCGATCCCCCGACAACAGCATCCAGATATCCTGTACCGCCGGCGCCATGCGGGCATCGTCAAAGTCGACAAAGTTGGGCGTATTGTCACGCCACAATACATTGCCTGCATGACAGTCACCGTGCACCCGGATCAGGGTCGCCGGCTCCGCCATGGCCTCATCCACCAGCCTGAGCACATCCCGGCTCAGAGTCTCGTACGCCAGACGCAGATCCGTGGGAATAAAATCATTGTGTAACAGCGCCACGCTGTTATGACCATAGGTCTGACTGTTGAGCACCGGGCGGTGCACGAACGGCTTTTTCGCCCCAATGGCATGCATTCGACCAAGAAAACGCCCAAGGATCAGCAGGTTATCAAGATTATCGAACTCTGGCGCCCGGCCACCGCGACGCGGATAGAGCGCAAACAGAAAACCCTCACGCACGAACAGGCTGCACCCCTGGGCATCACGCCAGGGTGCCACCACCGGCAATTCGTGCTCTTCCATTTCGTAGCACAGTTCATGCTCCTCCAGAATCTGCGCTTCGCTCCAGCGACCGGGACGGTAAAACTTCGCAATCAGCGGTGCCTGATCCTGAATACCCACCTGGTAGACGCGGTTTTCGTAGCTGTTGAGCGCGAAGATGGCCCCGTCGCACAGATAACCCTGCGCTTCCACCGCGTCCATGATGAATTCAGGCGTCAGACTTTCGAACGGATGCAGTGACGCATCCGGGGCTGAGCCGGAACTGTCGCCAGCGCTATGCAGAGTCGTGCCCTGACCGGTGGTAGCATGAAGTCGGTTGCCATCAGCGCTGTGGTCAGTCACCCCCGGCACCCAGCAATGCTTCGATGGACTCGGTCAGCTCACCGGCGGACAGCAGCACACCTTCTTCGTCCAGTCGCGGAAAAACCGCCACCAGAATGCCGTCTTCGTCCAGACCGCCGGACCAGCGTTCGAACCAGGACTGCAAATCGATTTTCAATGGTTCACAGCCATCCCAGCCGTCGGTAGCCCAGTCCAGCGCGTAGTCGGGATGCGGCCAGACCGGCAGGCACCCTTCACCATCGTCGGTGGTCAGCATGACACATCCTTCAGCGTCACTCAGGCTCCAGATCTCCTCCCAGTCTGCCACTTTCTGCAGAAAATGATCGAATCGCTCCTGCGCTTCGCGGGCAGTTACCTTGGCCCGCTGCTGCTCTGTCAGTTTGTACGTCATGGTTCGGTCCTGCCTTTGTATAGGAGCTCGCCGGTGCATCGGCGAATGCCGTGCAGCATGGACGAATGCCGTCTGCGGATCAAGTCGGGCCGGGGCCGAAATCCCCCGTTTGCACCACCTTTTCACCGCTTTTTGACTGCTACACTACCTTCACGCCAACGACAGCCATTTCCATGGTGAGAAGGCGTCACCAGCCAGCATCGCAGCCCGCTCAAAAGGTGATCAGCACATGGCAATACGGACGTTCGGTATCGGCCTTCACCGGGCCCCTGCTGGCTGCGAATGACGGCCCCTGCACTGGCATGCACTCTGGCCTTGTCTGTGGTGCTCAGCGCCTGTATGAGTCCTGATCTGCTGCCCCCACCGCCGGCAGACGATGCCATTCAGCACGAAGCCGAACACCAGCGCCGCGAAGCCCTGCGACAACAACATGCCCACGAGTTTCGTCTGGGCCTGGTTGCCCGACCGCTGCTGATCGCCGCCCTCGACCTCTGCCCCGACCACCAGCGCAGCGACTACGGTCTGCGTCTGCACAGTCTGCACAGCTATGCGCCCCTGATGCGGGACGCGGCCCGGGCCATTTATCAGCTGGACCGGCAACCGACACTGCGCAGTCCGCTGCCTGACAGCCCTGCCGCCCGGGCCGGCCTCAGGGCTGGTGACCGCCTGCTGCGCCTGCAGGGCCGCAGCGTCACCGGCGACACGGCTGTTTCACGCCTCAGAGCACACACCGGGTACCTGCGCCTGGACGTCGCACGCGATGATACCCGGCTATCCGTGACCCTCGATCCCGAGATGCAGTGCGACTGGCCGATTCAGCTGACCCGCAGCAGCGCCATCAATGCCTTCGCCGATGGCCGCAGCATCCGCGTCACCCAGGCAATGCTTGGCTATGCAACACACGATGATGAGCTTGCCATGGTGATCGCCCACGAAATGGCTCACAACGGCCTGCAGCACATGAACAGGCAACTGCGCAATCTGCTGTCGGGCGCGCTGATTGACCTTCTGGCCCTGACCCAGGGCTATCCGAGTCCGGGCATCGCCGCCACCCTGGGCATTCATCGCCAGGCCCTGCGCCTGGAACTGGAGGCCGACCTGCAGGCGCTGGTGTTGCTGCACCGGGCTGGCGTACCGCTGGCACCGGGCGTGGCCTTCTGGCGCCGTCTGGGCACCGACTTTCCAGCCTCGATTCGCCACACTCGCGGCCTCACGCACCCGGGCACTGCGGAACGCTATCTGCGCATGCAAACCGCCGCAGCGGCACTGCAACAGGATGACGGAAGATTGGGCATGGATGACTCCCTTAGCCCAAGCCTTCCAAATAACCAATGACGAGTTACAAATTACGAATTACGAATAAAGCCGCTCAGCCTTCTGCCCCGCCGGCGTTTAGCTCGGCACGGATAAAATCACGGAACACGCCGACCCGTGCCGGCGCCTGGTCGCCGCTCAGACTGATGGCATAGAGAGTACCGTGGCCCAGATGCCACTGCTCCAGTACCGGCACGATCAGACCTGCCGCCAGGCTCCGTTCGGCCACAA
>JBFGZM010000088.1:0-11142 GCA_041586815.1 Marinobacterium sp.
ACTCCGCTTCCTTGGTGCGCAGCAGTGCCCGGGCGCTGATGCCAAGGGCCGCGAGCAACTCGCGCAGCTCGTCTGCGCTGGGAACATCCTTGAGGTATTCGCGCACGCTGGGTTCGATGCCCCGATCCCGCAACAGCTGATAGGTTTCTCGGGACTTGGAGCAGCGTGGGTTATGATAGAGGGTAACTTGACTCATGGCGCTTCCGTATCGTTTTTAGGCGGCGCCTATTGTAACTGCCAATGCTTTTACGCAAAAGGACTTCACCATGGGGGCTGTGATGCCACACAAACGTGGCTTGTTTATTTTCTGTTGCAAGGTTGTGACGACCCGCGAGGCGGGGTTGAACCGGCTGGCCTGGCAGCATGAAAGGGGGAAACCGGCATGAACTTTCTGATGCAAAACCGCGCGCTGCTGTTTCTGCGCTATCTGTCCGGGCAGTTCGTGTCCAACCAGGGCGTACTGAATGCCGCTGCACTGACCTACACAACGCTGTTCGCCGTGGTGCCGCTCATGACAGTGACCTACTCGATGCTGGCCGCGGTGCCGTCGTTTCAGGGGGTGGGGGAAAGCGTGCAGGGTTGGGTATTTGAAAACTTCGTGCCGGCCACCGGGGAAGTGGTACAGGATTACCTGGCCAACTTTACTTCCCAGGCCCGTAATCTGACGGCCATCGGCGTGGCCTTTCTTGCCGTGACGTCCATCATGATGATGAAGAGCATTGAGGCTGCCTTTAACCGCATCTGGCGGGTATCGAAGCCCAGGCGTGGCATGTCGAGTTTTCTGCTGTACTGGGCGATTCTGAGCCTGGGGCCGGTGCTGATCGGCCTGGGTCTGGTGCTCAGTTCCTATGTCGCCAGTTTGTCCATCGTCAGTGATGCGGCGTCCATGGTGGGGCGGGGGCGCCTGCTTAGTCTTTTGCCCATGGTGCTGTCGGCGGCTGCCTTCACCCTGCTGTACGCCGCAGTGCCCAATTGCCGGGTACCGCTGCGCAATGCCTTTATCGGCGCCTTGGTGGTGGCGGTGCTGTTTGAAACCGCCAAGCGCGGCTTCGCGTTTTTTGTGACTCAGTCACCTTCCTATCAGCTCATCTACGGTGCTTTTGCCGCAGTGCCGCTGTTTCTGCTCTGGATCTACATTTCCTGGGTCATTATTCTGCTCGGTGCCGAACTGACCCGGGCTCTGAGCGTCTATCAGCCAGTACGGCGTCAGGTTGAGGCCTCTCATTTGCAAACCGTGGTGGCGGTACTCTACAGGCTGTGGCAGGCCCAGCAAGCGGGCATGGCGCTGCCGGATCGGATTCTGTTGCAGGAGGTCCCGGGGCTGGATCAGGGGCGCTGGGATGAATACCAGGTACTGCTGATGGATGCGGGAATCATCCATCGCAACGAGCAGGGTGCCTATCTGCTCAGCAGGGACATGTCCCATTACCGCTTGCAGGCGCTGGTGGAAGTGCTGCCCTGGCCCATACCGGAACCGTTTGCCCATGAGTCCATCAGTGCCTGGCAACGTCGACTGGATCTGCGCTTGCAGGCCCTGTCCCATCAGCGCGGCAAGCAGCTCGATGTGCCTCTGCAGGTGCTGTTCGCCGACGAGGAGAGCGAGGGCGCCCGCGCTCGTCAGGGGGAGACAGGATGAGCAGCACGGCTACGATCGAGGCGCGGCGGGTGCGCATCGCCGGGCGGGTGCAGGGCGTGAGTTTTCGTTACTTCACCTGCGAGCAGGCCCGCCAGGAAGGCCTGCGGGGCTGGGTGCAGAATGAACTTGATGGCTCTGTTACGGCCTGGCTGCAGGGTGAAATGCCTGTACTGATGCACATGCTGCAATGGCTTGAGCACGGCCCGCCCCAGGCGCGGGTCGACCGGCTTGACATCGAGACCTGTGAGCCCGATACGACCCTGCAGGGCTTTGACATCCGCCGCTGAGCCGTGCCTCTTCAAGAAGGTGCCGCGTTAAAGATACTGTTCGATGTCGACACGGTCGCGCTGCGCAGGCGTCAGATACTGGCTGGCGTACGTTTCGCATACGCCGCTGTGGAGAAAGAGCCGGAACAGTTGCGGGTCTATATGCCCCCGGTCGCGCATCTGGCCCATGATCTGAAGAGCCTCGCTCAGACGCTTGGGCTCCTTGTAGGGACGGTCTGTGGCGGTAAGGGCCTCGAAAATGTCCGCAATGGCCATCATGCGCGCGGGCAATGACATCTGCTTGCCTGTGAGGCCTCTGGGGTAGCCGCGTCCGTCCATGCGTTCGTGATGACCGCCGGCAATCTCCGGTATGCCGCGCAAGTGGCGCGGGTAGGGCAATTTTTCCAGCATGATAATGGTCTGGACGATATGGTCGTTGATCTTGTAACGCTCTTCGGGCGTTAGGGTGCCGGCGGTAATCAGCAGGTTGTAAAGCTCCCCCTGGTTGTAGAGATGCTCAGGCTGGTGCAGGCGAAAGCCCCAGGGGTTGTCGGTCGGGATATGGTCGGCTTCGCTGCGGGGAATCAGATGAAAGTTTTTGTCGGCCAGCAGGGTTTCGCGCACCGGCAGGACTACCGTGCCGTCGGGCCGACGCTGGCGCGCTTCCCAGGAAATACCCAGACGATCATCGAGGGTGCGCTGCCATTCGCGACCGGCAATGGTGCGCAGGCGCTGCTGATCTGCCGGCGCCATCTGTTCGCGGCCCAGGTTGCACTGGGCAACAAAGGCAAAGTCGGCATCCAGCTGTGCAAGCTCTGCGGCCAGTGCTGCCCGCAGCTTTGACTCCTGTGCGCCCTGATCCTTGTCGGTGTGCCCCGCTTGGTGCAACTGTCGCCAGAAGCGCAATTGCGCGTCACGCTTGAGCACTTCAAAGCGGGTTCGGATTTCATGAATGCGGTCATAGAAGGTTTCGAGCTTGGTAGCTTTCTCGACGACATATTCCGGAGTGGTCACCTTGCCGCAGTCGTGCAGCCAGCTGGCGATATGCAGTTCCTCCCACTGATCGTCGCTGAGAGAAAAGTCGGCAAAGGCAGGGTCAGTGCTGTCGCAGGCCGCCCGGGCAAGCATTTCGGTCAGTGCAGGAACCCGGGCGCAGTGCCCTCCGGTGTGGGGAGACTTGGCGTCGATGGCGCCGGCAATCAGCTCGATAAAAGCCTCCAGCAGGGCCTTTTCCATGCCAATAAGCTGGCGGTTTTCCAGCGTCAGCGAGGCAAAGCCGGACAGTGTCTCGATAAAGGCCAGCAGGTCGTTTTCGCAGTGTACATGACCGTTGCCGTAAAGCAGGCAGAGCACGCCGACAGATTCGCGCTTGCGGTTTTTCAGCGGGATGGCGATGACCTGGAGACGGTTTGCATGCAGTGCCGGCAGCAGGGGATACATGGGGTGGTCGGTGCTGTGCCGGTTCAGTGTCTGGGTGAGGCTCGCTTCCTGCAGCAGGCAGTCCGAAAGCTGGTGGTCGCCGTGCAGCGGGCAGGGCGGCAATACCGACGGGGCCAGGCTCGCTTCCGCCAGCTTAAGGCTGGCGGGCTCCAGGCAGGTGTCGTCATTGTTCACCAGGTAGATCGCGGCGCCGTCGGCCCGGCTGACGCTCATGGTCTGGGTGGTAATCAGCTCGATCAGCGGTACGAAGGCGGTTTCTTCCGACATGGCGCCCAGCATGCCGAGAAACTGGTTCAGGGTGTCCTTCATTACCGTCATGCTGTGGCCAAGGTCGTCGATCTCGCGAATGCGAGAGTGGGTGCTCAGCGGCTGGTCAAGCTGGAAACGCCGTATCATGCTGGCTTCACGTGCCAGTTGTCGCAGGGGGCGAGAGATCTGGCGGGCCAGTAACCAGGTGAGGGGCAGCGCCAGCAGCAGGATAATACCGGTGATGAGGTTGGACTGTCGGCGAATACTGAGCGCTTCGCTGAGCAGTTCGTCTTCGGGTACCAGGGTCAACAGGTCGAAGTGAATACCATCGGCGGCTTCCAGTGGGTAGAGTTCCGCACGCCAGATTTCCTGGTCGAACTCGAACCTGAAACGCCTTTCTCCGGCGGCAACGGGCTTGCTCGCCGCATCCAGCACCCGGGAGCCCAGGCTGTCGAGGCGGGCGATGTCGATGATCCTGTCCTGCTCCAGCAATACCAGCTTGCCGGGGTCACGATAGGCCAGGGCATTGAGGTTCTGATCCAGCAGCACGATCTCGCTGCGGGGTGTGATGTGCAGCTCGGAAATGGACTGGGACAGGCGATCGAGCGCCACATCGGCTGCAATCACGGTGCCCTGCAGCGGGTCGCGGCCGGACAGGGTAATGCCCACCTTGCGAATGGCCGGAAAGAAATAGGGTTCAGTGACCACATGCTGGTCGTGACTCAGCGCCAGCTGATACCAGTTCTGCTGACGCGGATCATAGTCAGAGCGCACCGCGGTGCGCTGTTCGATCAGGCGCAGGTCGATATCGAAAAAGTAGTCCTGCTGCCACCGGTGCCCCTGCGTATCCGTACTGATGCTTTGGGCGATGAGGTGGCTTCCCCGGGGGGGGCGCAGGCTGGCGCTCAGCAGATCTCCATTGCTGGGGCGCACGACCAGGTAATCGCCGCTGGCATAGCCGATCTGCAGTGCCGTCACCTGCGGGCGCTGCTCCAGCGCCCGCGCGAGCAGGGTCAGCCGGGTCAGGCGTTCCGTCGATGTCTGTGCCTTGACGATGGAGTCCAGCGTCAGCATGTTTATCAGCTGCACGATGGGCTGATAGGTGCGCAGAAACTCCAGTCGCAGGCGTTCGCCATACTGTTCGAACAGCTGGGCAGAGGCGGTGAGAATCAGGTCGCTGGATTTGCGGTAGTTGTACCAGGTCAGGCTGCCACCGAGCAGCAGAATCAGCAGCATGAAGAGTGCTGTAATCTGCAGGTGCAGTGGATAATGGCGTGGCTTTGCGCTGAACATGGGATTGGGGTCCGAGCAAGGGTCGGCCCGTGAACTATAGCGTATCGTTCCCTGAGCGAGGTGCCGGGGCGGCAGCTGGGTCCGGTCGAGGCAGTGCCGCGGTGCGGCGGGGTTGAAAGATGCAGCGAGGGTCGGCGAAAACATCACCAGCCCCGTGGGTGGTACCGGGGCTGGTGACGGGTACAGCGTTTAGATGCTGAGCTTGTCGGCCAGGGTGGCCAGCAGCTGGTCGATGGCAACGTCCTGGTTGTCGGTGTCGCGACGGCCCTTGTATTCCAGGGTGCCGGCGGCGATACCGCGATCGGAGATCACCACGCGATGCGGAATGCCGATCAGTTCCATGTCGGCGAACTTGACGCCGGGGCGCTCCTTGCGGTCATCCAGCAGAACATCGTAGCCCGCCTGTTGCAGGTCCTGATACAGGCGGTCTGCCAGTGCTTTCACGTCGTCGGACTTGTCATAGTTCAGCGGCACCAGGGCGATGTGGAAGGGCGCGATGGCGTCAGGCCAGATGATGCCCTTGTCGTCGTGATTCTGCTCGATGGCGGACGCCACGACGCGGGATACGCCGATACCGTAGCAGCCCATGTCCATGACCTGGGCCTTGCCGTTTTCGTCCAGCACGGTGGCGCCAAGCGCCTGGGAGTACTTTTGGCCCAGCTGGAAGATATGGCCGACTTCGATGCCGCGGCGAATGGACAGGGTGCCCTGGCCATCGGGGCTGGGGTCACCTTCAACCACATTGCGCAGGTCCGCAACCTGGGGCAGTTCGAGATCACGACCCCAGTTGATGCCGAAGTAGTGCTTGCCATCGATATTGGCGCCGGCACCAAAGTCGGATGCCATGGCCACTGCACGGTCGACAATGCAGGGAATCGCCAGATTCACCGGGCCGAGGGAGCCGGCACCGGCACCAATCACAGAACGGAACTCGTCTTCCGATGCCATGGTCAGGGGCGCAGCTACCATAGGCAGTTTTTCAGCCTTGAGTTCGTTCAGCTCGTGGTCGCCGCGCACCAGCAGGGCAACAAAATCGGCTTCGCATTCCTCGCTGGCATGTACGACCAGCGTTTTGATGGTCTTCTCGATGGGCAGGTTGTGCTGGCTGACCAGATCGGCAATGGTCTTGGCGTTCGGAGTATCAACCAGGTGCATCTCGAGAGTTGCGCCCGCCCGCTCGCCGGCCGGTGCCAGGGCTTCGGCCAGTTCGACGTTGGCGGCATAGTCACTGCTGTCGGAGAAGGCGATATCGTCTTCGCCGGAGGAGGCCAGGACATGGAACTCGTGGGATGAACTGCCGCCGATCGAGCCGGTATCGGCCAGTACCGGGCGGAAATCGAGGCCCACACGGGTAAAGATGTTGTTGTATGTCTGGTACATCAGATCATAGGTTGCCTGCAGCGATGCTGAGCCCAGGTGGAAGGAGTAGGCATCCTTCATGATAAATTCGCGCGAGCGCATGATGCCGAAACGCGGACGGATTTCGTCGCGGAACTTGGTCTGGATCTGGTAGAAGTTGGCCGGCAGCTGTTTGTAGCTTTTGACCTCGCGGCGGATCAGGTCGGTGATCACTTCTTCATGGGTCGGGCCGACGCAGAATTCGCGATCATTGCGATCCCGCAGGCGCAGCAGCTCGGGGCCGTACTGCTCCCAGCGACCGGACTCCTGCCACAGCTCGGCGGGCTGAATGGCGGGCATCAGCACTTCCTGGGCGCCGGATCGATCCATTTCCTCTCGCACGATGCGCTCGACCTTGCGCAGCGTGCGCAGGCCCATGGGCAGCCAGTTGTAAAGGCCGGAGGCGACCTTGCGGATCAGTCCTGCGCGAAGCATCAGCTGGTGGCTGATAACTTCGGCGTCGGACGGAGTTTCCTTGAGTGTGGCAATCAGATATTGGCTAGCGCGCATAGATCCTAAACCCAGAAATCGGAAAATGTTGCAGAAAATCGCACCATTGTAGGGACGCGGGGGGTGGCAAACAAGCCCGTCGCGCACTTGCCGTGTCTTATCCGTTCTGGCGGTCACTGCGCTGCCCCGGAATCAGAGGCTCAGGCGGCGCTGATATCCTGCATCTGCATAAAGTCGAACAGATCGGTCAACTGGGATTCGTCGAACAGCGGGATGCCGTGGCGCATGAGCTCGGCGGCGGTAATGCCACTGCCCTGAACCGGTACCTGGTGAAATCCGCCGTCATAGACCCGGGTAGGGCCACAGGACGGGCTGAGTGACTTCAGGAGTGCACAGCAGCAGTTCTCCCGCAGCGCCACTTCCAGCGCGAGTTCTGCACCCTGCAGGTAGGCAGGGGTGAGGTCTTCGCCGTCGCGGTCAGTGATCAGAATGGGGAAACGCTGGCGAATCTCCGCAGCGCGCCGGGGAACCGGCAGGCCGGCAGCGACTTCAGGGCAAAACGGCACCAGCCGTCCCTGGCGTTGCCAGTGTTCAATCTGGGGATGGAGCAGATGCCTGTGCTGACTGTCGCTGTGAACCTTCTCGCCCAGCAGGCAGGCGCTGACCAGTATTTTTCCCATGATGGTAGTCTTCTGTGTTAACCGTCGGATGAGGACGGCGCAGAGACTAGCAGGGCTGTGTGAACAGAGCGTTAAACCGCCGGTGTGCCTTGAACGGCGCACTGCACCTGATTTCGGCCCTCGGATTTGGCCCTGTATAGGGCGCTGTCGGCGCGACCAACAAAGTCATCCGAGCTTTCGCCCGGGCGATACTGGGTCACGCCAAAGGATGCGGTGATGGAGCTGATGACGTCGCCGGATTTTTTCAGCTTGATACGAATGGCCTGAATCTTGTCGCGCAGGATTTCCGCCAGTCGGGCACCATCGTCGAGTGTGCCGCCGGGCAGCAGAATGGCAAATTCTTCACCACCAAAGCGCACCGAAAGCAGGGGTTCGGCGGTATTTTCCTTCAGCAGCTTGCCGACGTACTGCAGCACCTTGTCACCCATCAGGTGACCGTACTGGTCATTGAAGTTCTTGAAGAAATCGATATCCAGCAGCACGATCGTGGTTTTGACGCTGTCAGGGCTGCTGATCAGCTGCAGCAGTTCAGTGTCGAAAACGCGGCGATTGAACAGGCCGGTCAGCGGGTCAACGCGGGCATCCTGGCGAGTGCGCTGAAGTTCGGCCTTGAGTGTGGCGATTTCGGCCTGGGCTTCGTCTATGCGGGTCTGAAACTGGCGTGTGGTGGCACTGATCGCTTCGGTATTGAGCGCCAGGTTCTGGATAATGGACTCCAGCGGCAGTTCGCTGTATTCCCCGCCCGAGAGAGCGCTCAGACTGTCCTGCAGTACTTCAGTGTAATCGCAGGTGCGCTTGGCCGTTTCGCTGGCATGATCGTTCAGATCGTTCATCAGTGAAATCAGGTTGCTCTGAATATCCTTTGCCGATTCAAGCTCATCCTTGAGCATGTGCTCGCGAAACAGCTGCTCGCTTACCATGACCGGACAGGTACCGTAGGTGCTGACTGTTTTGTCCAGCACGCTGTTGAGTTCTGGCATGCGCTCGGAAACGTAGGTATACCAGAGGGCATAGTTCAGCGGATTGGGCGGAATGTTGAACTTGACCATTAAAGGGATGGCCCGCCG
The DNA here is from genome assembly GCA_041586815.1 of Marinobacterium sp. Lineage (GTDB taxonomy): Bacteria > Pseudomonadota > Gammaproteobacteria > Pseudomonadales > Balneatricaceae > Marinobacterium_A. Next base: position 8,480 of record JBFGZM010000088.1, read on the forward strand.
CAGGTAATCTGCCGCCTGGCTGGAATTTTCCGCGAATTTCATAGTTGTCCTTTCTGTTCGACGGATTTGAATGAGGTACCGCGTTCTATTGCCCCTGTCGGCACCTGACGCTATCGGCGCAGTCCCGGTACTATAAGAGACTTTCAGTGTTCAGTGCCAGTTCTCCTGTTGTTACACATCGCTAACGTACCAAAACCGGATACCGAAATAGCGCCGCAATGGTAATTTGCGGCGGCGTCGCCCGTTCAGGCTCCGGGTATTTTGTGGCGTTGGGAGGGGGGGTTTTCCAATGCAGGCAACGAGGCTATCCTTGTAAGTGGATCCGGGGAGGTGCAGGTGATACGACTAGCAGGTATTTCTGGTGTACTTGGCGTGACTGTTCTGTGCGGGCTGGTCAGTGCCGGTACCGTGGCACAGCCCGTGATAACGACCCCTTTTGATAACCGCTCGGACAGCGTCCCTGGAGGGGAGGCCCAATGGGAAGCCGGCACCCGGACGCAGGTCCAGGCGTTTGCGCCCGGGCAGGGGCGTTTTGAATCCCTTGAGGATGCGCTGGCACACTATCGAGCACTGATCCTGGAGTATCGCTGGCCACCCATCGTCCAGACGGGCACCTTGCGTCTGGGCGACAGCGATCCTGTGGTGGTTGATATTCGCAACCGGCTGACGCTTCTGGGTGACATGCAGGCACAGTCTGTATCCGAGCCCTGGCGTTTTGATGTTCCACTGCAGGCAGCACTAGCGCGGTTCCAGCGCCGTCACGGACTTGAGGTGGATGGCATCTGGGGGCGTCGTTCCCGCGCGGCGCTGGAAGTGGCGCCCCGAAGGCGTTATCAGCAGCTGCAGCTGAACCAGGCCCGCATGGCGCAGTTTGATGCCCAGCGAGCCGGTGCTCAAACCTATGTGGTGGTGAACATACCGGCGTTCGACATGCGCTATGTCGAAGCGGGCAAGCCGGCGTTGCATATGCGTGCCATCGTGGGCAAGCTCAAGGCACGTACGCCACTGCTAGCCAGTCAGATTGACTCTCTGGAGCTGAACCCGGACTGGAACGTACCCAGTGGCATTGCCTATCGCGATATCGTGCCGGAAATGGAAGAGTCCCTGGACGTTCTCTACAGCAAGGGGCTTGAGCTGGTGGTCGGGTACGGTGCCAGCATGCGTGCATTGCCACTGAGTGAGCTGGATTTCGAACGGCTCTATCGCGGACCGCAACCCCAGCAGCGCTTCTGGCAGGCGCCAGGTCCGAGCAATCCGCTGGGGCAGCTGAAGTTCAATTTCCCCAATTCCCACCTGGTGTTCATGCATGGCACGCCCAGTACCGGGCTGTTCAGCAAGCCGGTTCGGGATTTCAGTTCGGGCTGTATCCGTATCGAATTCCCGGATCAGCTTGCCAGGCGGCTGTTCGCGCTGGCCGGCGGTGCCAGCGGCCAGGCGTCCGTATCACGGCTGGAACGGGAAATCGCCAAGGGCCAGAATCGTGTCCTGTCGCTGCCAAATCCGGTACCGGTTTATACCACCTATTGGACCGCCTGGTTATCAGAGGAAGGTGAAGTGCAATTTCGCGATGACCTCTATGGCCACGACGAGGCCGCGATCTCGGGCAAGGCGCCCACGAGCCAGCAGGCCAGTGTTGCAGGCCCCTGAGCACGGGATACCTCTGCCGGGCAATTACAGTACGCTGAGCCTTGTGGTCGGAAATGGCGCCAGGCGCAGAGCCAGCGTACCCGCCTCTTCGCTGTCAAGGTTCAGCAATATCCGCAATTCATCCTGCCACTGTCGCTCGATTACCGTCAGGCCAAGCTGCTGTATCAGGTGTTCCAGGGTGCCGGTCAGACTGTGGGGCGCAAGCAGCTGATAGTGTTGTGTAAATACCCGTGTTTCGGTGGGCAGGCTGGCCAGGCACTCCTGAACCGCCTGACTGTATGCCCTTACCAGGCCGCCCGCGCCGAGTTTCACACCGCCGAAATAGCGCGTCACGACCAGGGTGATTTCGCCCAGCCCGGAGTGTGTCAGCACATTGAGCATGGGCTTGCCGGCAGTCCCCCGGGGTTCGCCGTCGTCGCTGCAGTTCCACAGGTTGTAGTCGTCCGGCGCACCGGCCACATAGCACCAGCAGTTGTGATTGGCGTCGGGGTAGCGGCTGCGCACGTCGAGCACAAAGGCGTTAGCCGATTCGGTGCCGGCGGTATGCCCGGCCTCGCAAATGAACAGGCTGCGCTTGATTTCCAGCGAGACGGCATGTGGCTGGACTGGCCGCTGGTACGTCTCAGGCATCGCTTGGCGCAAGCCAGAGCTTGAGACTTGCAAACCAGTAATACTGCTGCAGATTGTCACGCAGTGCCTGCTGCAACGTATTGCCGGAGAGCCCGCAGTGGGCGAGCTGCGCGCTATCAACCTTCAGCTCGAGTTCGATACGGGCCTTGATGTAGTAAAGCGCGAGTTTTTCCCATTCAAGTTCCGGATGCAGGTCTTTCATCGCTGTCCTGAGGGCCTGTTCCACTTCGGCGCGCAGAGGCAGTGTATCGCAGTAAAGGCGCTGGTCATCGTTGTACGTGTCGATATGGAAGATGACATCGCCGATGTCGTCGAAGCGGGTTTTAAGAATGCGCACCGCGGTATCGCCGATATAGTGGCCCTCGGAGGCGCTGAGATGGCTTTCC
>JBFGZM010000089.1:0-10909 GCA_041586815.1 Marinobacterium sp.
GTGATCGATCATGTGTTGCCAGCTGTATTCCCACAGGCGCTGGTACCAGCTCCAGTACCTGGCATCTTCGGTGCGTTCGGCCAGCAGGGCCGCAGCGACCATGGATTCGGCCTGCACCCAGAAATACTTGTCGTCGTCGCAGATAAGGCCGTCGGGGTCAAAGCCGTAGTAGATGCCGCCACGCTGTTCATCCCAGGCGGTGCTCAGGGCCACGCCGAACAGGCGCCGGGCGCAGGGAAGCAACCAGTCGTCCTGGCGATAGCGCTCAATCATCAGCAGCAATTTGGCCCATTCGGTGAGGTGTCCCGGCTGAAAGCCCCAGGGACGGTACAGGTTCTTCGGGTCCGTCTTGTTGTAGTCCCAGTCGACCTGCCAGTTGGCATTGTAATGCTCCCAGATCAGGCCATCGGCCAGTGCCGCCTGACGCACGCAGATGTTGTGGGCAAGGGTCACGGCGCGCTCGAGGTATTTCGTATCCTGTGTCGCTTCGTACGCTGCGATCATGGCTTCGCAGCTGTGCATGTTGGCATTCTGACCGCGGTAGGGCGCGATGGTGCTCCAGTCGGCGCTGATCTCGTCGCAGTAGAGGCCGTGTTCGGCCTCCCAGAAATGGGTTTCCATCAGTGCGTAGGTCTCGTCTATCCAGGGCGCGGCGTCCTCAATACCGGCTTTCAGGGCGCTGGAATACGCCAGCAGCACGAAGGCCAGGCCGTAGCAGTGATTGGTGTTATCGGTCGAGTCCTTGCCATCCAGCGTCCAGCGATAGCCGCCGGTAGCCGGGTTGAGGTGTGTTTCGCGCAGGAACCTGAGGCCATGGCGTACGGCATCCAGGTACGCAGGTTCGCCAAACTCGATGGCAGCCATGGCGTAATTGAAGATCATGCGGGTGCTGCTGACCAGATGGCGATTCCGGGTGTCGTAAATACTGCCGTCGTCACGGAACGCCTGGTAGAAGCCGCCGAATTGCGAATCGATGCACATCGGGTGGTAGAACCCCATAATCTCGCGGATATGGGTCTGCAGGAAGCTTTGGGAGCGGAACCCGCGGTCAGTCGCCGGCGGGGTATGAAAGCGATCGTCTTGCATAGGATCCTCGAATCAGCCTTTAGATAAAGATATCGGAAATCAAGGGGAAGAATGCGATGGCCAGCAGCGCTGCCAGCATGCCCAGCAGCATCGGCAATGCGCCGGTAAAGACCTTGTGGACCGCCGTTTGACTGATCTGATTCGCGATGAACAGGTTGCCTCCCAGTGGTGGCGTTACGAATCCGAGGCCCAGTCCCACGATCAGAATCATGCCGAAGTGATAGGGGCTGACGCCATATGGGCTTAGCAGCGGGTAGAGCAAAGGTGTCAGGATAATAATGGAGGCCAGGGTGTCCATAATACAGCCCACCAGTAACAGCAGTACCACGATAAGCAGTACCGTTGAAATGAAGCCGCTCATATGACTGGACATCATCGCCGTTAGTAATTCCGGAACCTGCTGAGATGAGAGCAGTTTTCCGAGGGCAACGGCAAAGGGAATCAGAAACATGGCGACCACAGTAATAATGGCGGATGTAGAGAGCACCTGGTAGGTATCTTTTAGTTTCAACTCTTTGTGAATAAATACACCGACAATAAAGGCGTACATTGATGCAACCGCAGCAGATTCGGTCGGTGTGAAAACACCTGAGTATATTCCACCCAAAATGATCACGGGGGTAAGAATTGCCCATTTCGCATGGGCAAGGGCCTTGAGCCTGGCCTGAGTGGTGCCGGCCTGCCTGTCTCCGCCCCAGTTGTTCTTCTTGGATATATAGTAGGCCGGAATCGCCATGCTGATTGCGACCAAAAGTCCGGGAATCAAGCCTGACAGAAACATGGTGGATACTGATGTCCCGGGTTGTGTGAGCGCATAGATGATCATTGGGTTGGAGGGCGGGATTATGATGGCAATAACCCCGGAGCAGGCGGTAAGTCCTGCGGCAAAGCCGCGGCTGTAGCCCTGCCTGATCATCTCGGGAATGGTGATAGAGCCGATCGCCGCCACAGTCGCGGGCGCCGAGCCTGACAGGCCGCCAAACAGAACGCTGGCAAAGATGGTGACGATTGCCAGCCCACCGGGCAGGTGGCCAACAAACTCATCGGCCAGGTCCAGGATGCGCTGAGCAACACCGCCTGTAGCCATGAGGGTACCCGCAAGGATAAACATCGGAATGGCCAGCATCGGAAAACTGTCCAGGGACTGGTATGAGTCAATGGCGAGTTCGATGTTATCCAGTCCGAGCATGGAAAAGCAGGCAACCAGCACGATACCCAGCGTCACCGCGACAGGTACCTGCAAGAATATCAGAATAAAGAATGCCAGGATCGAAAGGCCAACTTCCAGACTACCCATGGTGTGCCTCCTTTGCGATGGCAGTGTTGTTTACATCGACACTTGTACTTTCCCTGTTTTCCCTGATCGCGCGCAGGATACTTTGAACAAGCCTGACGATGGTAAGGCTGAAAATGAGCGGCAACATGCCAAAAAGAATCCAGTAGGGGATGCCGAGGCCTTCGGTAGTTGAGCCCAGCATGTGGTGAAAAAGACTGGCGCGGTAGGACGCAATAATGAATGCCAGGCAAAACCCGATGAACAGTAATTTGGAAACTATCGTTATTGCGAGCCTTTTATGTTTCCAGGATGCTGTGGTTGGCAGTATATCGATAATGACATGGCGGTCATTTTTTACCGCCCAGGGCACTCCGATGAATACGATAAAAATCATCAGGGTGCGGGACACTTCGTCGGTATAGGCCGATGGGGAATTCAGAACATAACGAAAAAAAACCTCCGCATTCAGCGTTATCGCAATATACCCCAGCATGCAGCTGCACAGAAACTCCTCGAACCGGTCCTCAATAACGCGCAATATCTTCAGCATTAGAGCTCCTCGCGTTTCATCTGAGTACACCCAAGGCCCTTGAACGGCCGTCTTCTGCCTGGACTTTGAGTGCACTCGGACAAAATCTACTTACATCTGGTTAGATATTTCACGTTTCAGAACGTTGACGAACTCCATCTCTTCGGTGCTGAAGTCCTTGGTTGCTATCGCGGTGGCACTGTCGGTAATGAGTTCAGCAAACTTCTGCTGTTCCTCGGCCGTGGGCAGGTACACCTCGACGTTCTGCTCCTGGAGTTTGGATACGGATTTTTCCAGTGCTTCGTCGTACAGGGGGCGGGTCTTCATGACGGCTTCGTCGGCCGCCTGCTGGACCTTGGCCTGAAGGTCAGCGGGCATTTTTTCCCAGATCTTCTGGTTGATGGTCATGAAAGAACCATGGGGCTGGAAGTTGAGCATGTTGAACTGTTTGCCGACTTCTCCCAGGGCAAACGCCACCGAGGTGATCGGGGGGATTGCCAGGCCATCGACGGTACCGGTTTGCAAGGCGGTATAGACTTCGGAAATGCCCAGGGTCGTCGCGCCCGCTCCCAGCTGGGTGATCATGTCCCTTTCCACTGCGCTGGGTGTGACACGAATCTTGAGTCCCTGCATGTCGGCAGGCGAGTGCACGGCCTTCTCGGTGGTCAGAATGCCCCGGAACTCAAAGGGTACAACGTAGAGCAGACGCAGATTTTTCTTGGCCATGTGCTTTTGCAATTCATCGACCACCGGGCCGCCCAGCTGGCCATTCGGGTAGAAGAGGTCGAGTGACTTTTGTGCATCGCTGACGATATAGGGTATGTCGAAGGTCCGCATTACGTTGACAACAGAGCCCAGGTTCGCCCCGGAAGAGTAGGCTCCCTGAACCGAGGAGCCCAGCTGTGTCTTTTGCAGAAGCTGGGTATCATTGCCCAGGGCACCACCGAAGCTGGCGTTGACGTTAACCCGACCGTCGCTGTACTGGTCTGCGAGGCTCTGGAAAGTTTCCAGCGTTTTTGCCCAGTGCGATGTGCTGGGCGTTGTGGTTGCCAGCATCAAGTCATACTCTGCCGCGGCACTGACGGCCGACAGCGGAAGCAGGCAGGCGCCGAACAGCAGGTTTCTGAGTGCTTTTTTGGGGAACATATAAAATATCCTTTTATAGTTTTGATGGTTTATTTTACGGTTGCTTTATGTCGATCAATTTTACAGTTGCAGTCTTCTCAGAACGTCTTCGGTGTTGTGGCAGGGCGTGTCACCAATTTCACGCATTTTTTTGTCCAGCTCCTGTGTCATCTTTTGGACTATATCCGCGTATTCCGGATCCTGGTGGCAATTAAACAGCTCCAGAGGATCTTTCTCGCAATCGAATAGCTCCCATTCTTTCTCTTCACCGCCGGGGCTTGTTCCCGGCAGATCGAAGTCTTCGTTGTACCAGTAAATCAGCTTGTATCTTTTGTTGCGAATTCCATAGTGGGCGTAGGCATTGTGATGTTCGTCCTTGTGCATCCAGTAGCGATGATAGGCCAGCTGCTGCCAGTCTTTTGGAGTTTTTCCTTCCAGTAACGGCTTGAAACTGGTGCCTTGCATATAGCTGGGGGTTGTCAAACCGGCATAGTCCAAAAACGTACTTGCAAAGTCGACATTGCAAATAATGTCGTCACAGACAGAGCCTGCTTCTATTGCTTTTGGGTAGCGGACAAGAAAAGGCATCTGGAATGACTCTTCATACATGAAGCGCTTGTCGAACCAGCCATGCTCACCCAGGAAAAAACCCTGATCGGATGTGTAGATGACAATGGTGTTTTCAGTAAGATGGTTATCATCAAGATAGTCCAGCATACGCCCGACATTTTCGTCGATGGAGGCGATTGTTCGCAAGTAGCGCTTGATATAACGCTGGTATTTGAAATGGCTGAATTCCTGCTGGGTACTGAATGTAAAAACCTCGCCGGTATCTTTGTCAATCAGCCGGATCTGCGAGACATCCTCAGGATTGGGAATCTTGCGCACGCTTGAGCCTGCCACTGCGATATCGCCCACCTCAGCGCCGCCTTCAGGCTGCACGAGCCCGAGATCGTAGTAGGTGATATCTGATTCAACGCGCATTTTTGCAGCGGCGGCAGCTTTGCTGCGGTTCTTGTAATCATCGTTGAAGGTGTCGGGAACCTTGATGTCGTCCTGGTACAGGTGCTTGTGTTTTGCGTTCGGCTCCCAGGAGCGGTGCGGCGCCTTGTGGTGGCACATCATGAAAAACGGCTTCGCGGGATCGCGCTGATCCAGCCAGTTCAGGCACTTGTCCGTAATGATGTCCGTGGCGTAACCGGACTCATGCACCGTCTGGCCCATTTCGATCATTTCGGGGTCATGATAGTCGCCCTGGCCTGGCAAAACCGACCAGAAGTCGAAGCCGGTGGGCTCGTGAGCGGTGCCCTCTCCCAGGTGCCACTTGCCGACCATTGAGGTCTGGTAGCCATCGGTTTTCAGGTGTTTGGCAACATTGGGGATATGCTTGTTGATCTTGCTATCCAGTGTCACTACACCATTCACATGGTTGTAGGTGCCGGTCAGGATGCTGGCGCGACTAGGCGTACAAATTGAGTTGGTCACGTAGCAGTGATTGAAACGCATGCCTTCTTCGGCAATGCGATCCAGGTTCGGTGTTTTATTTATTCCATAGCCATAGCAGCTGATTGCTTTCGAGGCATGGTCGTCCGCCATGATAAATAAAATATTTGGCTTTGAATTCATATTTCCTCCCATCAAGGGTCACTATTCTTCAGACTGTCTGCCGCATCATGAAGTATTTTTTTATAGCGCTGGACATGCCTTTCTATATCACTAACCCGCAGGGCAGCTTCAGCAATACATATAAGGAACAAGGGGTTTTCATTTTCGTCAAAGATGATCTTGGCGAATCTTCTGATGCCACGGACATTGCCTTCAATATCATAAGCCACGTCACTGTTGTCTGTGTTCTCTATGATTTGCTTTGCTTCGTCTTCTGAGATGAATTCCCGCTCAATGCCCGTGCGGAAAAATGCGGTCTTGTCAAAAGATTCACTGACCTTGTCCCAGCCCAGTGTTTTCAAATAAAGACGGGAGGGGGCGTCGAGTTCATACATGGCGCGCCTGTAACCTGGCTGAGCACGCAGGCGAATTGCCAGATCCTTGTATTCATGTTTTGAATGCCAAAGCAGTTGGTCACTGTCAATCAGGATCGACTCGGCTGTTTGCTGAGTACTTTCAGCAATACTTTTCAGAACCTGTTCCAGCTTTTTCAGATAGTCTCTGGACATGGGCAGCGACTTTCTAAATTCGAAATTGGAGGTGTAAGTTGTTCGGCTCTGCCTCTGTATATGGCCCGTCTGCTCAAGCGTATTGACGATTCTGGACAGGGTTGCCATGGCGATATTGCAGTGCTTGGCAATTTCGGCGAGCGATACTGGATTCTGGCCATGGGTGGCGAAAAACTGCAGTACCTTTAGTGTTCTTTTGACCGGTTCTGACATGGTGACTTCTGTTGTATTTCGATTGTTTTCATTATGTAGCGATAGTACGCCCGCCATGGTGTATAAGTCAATTATGGGTTTTAAAAAACCATATATGGTTTTTAAAAGGGGGTGATGTACAGGAAGAGGGCCCTGAGCTTTGCCGGGCGTGCGCGCTTTCGCGGGATTGCCGGGTTACTGGTATCCTGCTGCTAACTTATTGATTAGGAGCTGTTTTATTGAGGGTAAGTTGTGACTGGCGAGGCGGGCCCTTGTCTGGGCGCTGGTGCAGGTGGATATGGCTCGGGAGCGAGGTCCGATAAGGGACCGGGTGTCCTGAAAACAAAAAAGGAGCGCCTTGCGGCACTCCTTTCTTAACAGCGTTGCGACCCCGGGAGTGGCGATCGCAGCAGCGGCAACTTACTTCTTGTTGCGCTTGCGCTCGTTTTCTTTCAGCAGCTTCTTGCGAATACGCAGGCCCTTGGGAGTCACTTCCACCAGCTCGTCGTCTTCGATGAAGTCCAGCGCCTGCTCCAGGGTGAAGCGGATCGCCGGGGTCAGCTGGATGTTTTCGTCGGTGCCGGATGCACGCACGTTGGTCAGCTGCTTGCCCTTGGTCGGGTTAACGGCCAGATCGTTGTTGCGGCTGTGGATGCCCAGAATCATGCCTTCGTAGACTTCGATGTTGGGCTCCACGCACAGACGGCCGCGTTCCTGCAGGTTCCACAGGGCATAGCCCAGGGCCTTGCCGGTGACCATGGAAACCAGTACGCCGTTCATGCGCGAAGTCACTTCGCCTTCCTTGACCGGACCGTAGTGGTCGAAGGTCGAGGTCAGGATGCCGGTGCCGGAGGTCATGGTCAGGAACATGGAGCGGAAACCGATCAGACCGCGGGACGGAATCATGAAGGTCAGGCGTACGCGGCCCTTGCCATCCACTTCCATGTTGGTCATGTCGGCCTTGCGCTTGCCCAGCTCTTCGATAACCGAACCCTGGTGCTGCTCTTCAACGTCCAGCAGAACCATTTCGTAGGGTTCCTGAATCTGACCGTCGATTTCCTTCTGGATTACTTCGGGGCGGGACACGCCCAGCTCGAAGCCTTCGCGACGCATGGTTTCGATCAGTACCGACAGGTGCAGTTCGCCACGCCCGGACACCTTGAATTTCTCGGGAGTTTCGCCCTGTTGAACTCGCAGTGCCACGTTGTGGATCAGTTCGCGGTCGAGACGATCCTTGATGTTGCGGCTGGTGACGAACTTGCCGTCCTGGCCAGCGAACGGCGAATCGTTGACCTGGAAGGTCATGGATACGGTGGGCTCGTCGACGCTCAGGGCCGGCAGGGCTTCAACCAGGGACGCATCGCACAGGGTATCGGAGATGTTGAGTTCGTCGATACCGGTTATGCAGATGATGTCACCGGCCTGCGCCTGGGGCACTTCAACGCGCTCCAGACCCATGTAACCCATGATCTTCAGGACCTTGCCGTTACGGACCTTGCCTTCGCGGTCGATAACCTTGACCGGGGCATTGACGGCGATCTTGCCGCGCTTGACGCGACCCACACCGATAACGCCCACGTAGCTGTTGTAGTCCAGTGCGGAGATCTGCATCTGCAGCGGGCCGTCGAGATCGACCGCAGGCGGCGAGACGTGTTCGACAACCGCTTCAAACAGCGGCGTCATGTCGTCAGCCAGCTGATCGGCTTCCAGGCCGGCGATGCCGTTGAGGGCAGAGGCGTAGACAATCGGGAAGTCGAGCTGCTCGTCGGTGGCGCCCAGGTTGTCGAACAGGTCGAAGACCTGGTCCACAACCCAGTCCGGACGCGCGCCCGGGCGGTCAACCTTGTTGATAACCACGATCGGGCGCAGGCCCTGGGCAAAAGCTTTCTGGGTCACGAAGCGAGTCTGGGGCATCGGACCGTCAACGGCGTCAACCAGCAGCAATACGGAGTCAACCATGGACAGTACACGTTCCACTTCGCCACCGAAGTCGGCGTGTCCCGGGGTATCGACGATATTGATCCGGTAACCGTTCCATTCAATGGCGGTGTTTTTCGCCAGAATGGTAATGCCGCGCTCACGCTCCTGATCGTTGGAGTCCATGACGCGCTCAGCGCCTTCATCGCGCCGGCCCAGGGTGCCGGACTGCTGCAGCAGCTTGTCTACCAGGGTGGTTTTACCGTGGTCAACGTGCGCGATGATGGCAATGTTTCTAAGCTTCTCGATCACCAGTTCTTACCTTCAAGAAAATCGGAAAGCCGGCATTATACGGGAGCGAGGCCGAACAAGCGATCAGGATATGATCAAAATGTGGCCAGTTGGGCAACTGTTTCTGTTTGCAGGGGGCTGGGCGTGAAAAATAGCCCGGGGCTCCTTTTTGAGGCAGACAGCTTTGGAAGGGTTGCAGTATGATTGAGCTCGCAGATGCCCGCGTGGGTAGAAAAAACACCGCAAATGATCCAATGTGGTGCGCCAGCGTGCCTTTGTGCTCTTTTTTGGTGCACCACTAGGGCTTCGCTGGGTCTGGATTGACCGGAAATGAAGCACTTAGGGCTTTTGTAGTGCTGGCACGGAGATTGCTCTTGCTACAGCCAAGAGGTTGTAGGCCGTTTTTAGCAGGACTGCAGAACCACGGATCTGACAGTTTCAACAGAGTGGAGAAAGGCAAATGTCAGAGAATACTCTGAATCTGATTAAAGAAAGCGAAGCGCGCTGGATTGACATGCGCTTTACCGATTTCAAAGGTAAAGAGCAGCATCTCACCATTCCGGTTTCGGATATGGGTGACGAATTCTTCGAAGACGGCAAAATGTTCGATGGTTCTTCCATCGCAGGCTGGAAGGGAATCAACGAATCCGACATGATCCTGATGCCGGATGACAGCGCTTCCGTGCTGGATCCCTTTGCTGAAGACGCTACTGTTATCGTACGTTGTAACATCGTTGAGCCGATGACCGGCCAGGGTTACGACCGTGACCCGCGTTCTGTTGCAACCCGCGCCGAAGAATATCTGAAGTCTACCGGCATTGCTGACAGCTGCATGCTCGGCCCAGAGCCGGAATTCTTCGTGTTCGATTCTGTTGAATGGCACGCCGGTATCGGCGGTTGCGGTTACAGCATCGGTTCTGAAGAAGCTTCCTGGTCGTCCGACAAGCAGTTCGAAGGCGGCCGTAACACCGGTCACCGTCCGCGCGTTAAAGGCGGCTACTTCCCGGTTCCGCCAATCGACTCCCTGCACGACCTGCGCGCCGCCATGTGCGACGCCATGGAAGCCATGGGTCTGACCATCGAAGTTCACCACCACGAAGTTGCGACTGCCGGCCAGTGCGAAATCGGTGTGCGCGGTAACAGCCTGGTGAAAAAAGCGGACGAAGTTCAGATTTTGAAGTACTGCGTGCACAACATTGCCCACAGCTACGGCAAGACTGCGACCTTCATGCCCAAGCCGCTGGTTGGCGATAACGGCTCCGGTATGCACGTGCATCTGTCCATGAGCAAGGATGGTGTGAACATCTTCGCGGGTGACGGCTACGGTGGTCTGAGCGAAACGGCACTGTTCTACATTGGCGGTATCGTCAAGCACGCCAAGGCACTGAACGCTCTTTGCAACCCGGCTACCAACTCCTACAAGCGTCTGGTCCCGGGCTTCGAAGCGCCGGTTATGCTGGCATACTCTGCCCGTAACCGTTCAGCGTCGCTGCGTATTCCTTACACCACCAGCCCCAAAGGCCGCCGTGTAGAAGCGCGCTTCCCGGATCCTGCTGCCAACCCTTACCTGTGCTTCGCGGCGCTGCTGATGGCGGGTATCGACGGTATCAAGAACAAGATTCACCCTGGCGACCCGGCTGACAAAGATTTGTACGACCTGCCGCCGGAAGAAGCGAAGCTGATCCCGACCGTTGCCGAGAGCCTCGACGAAGCGCTGCTGGCGCTGGAAACGGATCGTGAGTTCCTGACCGCTGGCGGAGTCTTCTCCGACGACATGCTGGATGCCTACATCCGCCTGAAGCGTGAAGAGCTGGCGCGCGTCAACATGACGACTCACCCGGTAGAATTCGACCTCTACTCCTCCGTATAAGCCGCTGGCTGTAAGAAAGGTGCCGCTGTGACGGCACTGATCTGACGGAACGCAAAAAACCTCCTTCGGGAGGTTTTTTTGTGCGTGCGCTAGCAGCCTCCATCCGGCGACAGCTCCTGCCTTTGCTGCTGTCCCTCTGGGCATAGTGGCAGCAGTGCCTGTGTCGCTTCAGTGTGCGGGTCCCGTTTTATTGTGGAGCGTCATTGTGGGGCGTCATTGCGCAGCGCCAAGCTGTTGTGGTGCGACGGCTTGTTGCGGAATGTAAGCTTGCACCGTAATGGTGCATGACCCTGCCCGAGGCTAAACTGTAGCGGGCGGCAGGATTGCCCCGTTATGGCGCCGGCCAAGGCATTCAGCCGGTTTTGGCGCGGTCAGAAAGTTGGCGCTGATCTTGCTACTACTTATGCAGTCCAGAAACAGAGTTCACTATGTTCAGGTCATCCCAGCAC
>JBFGZM010000090.1:0-10888 GCA_041586815.1 Marinobacterium sp.
CTGGAAGGCGATATCCACATCCAGATCGCTGGCCGCCTTGAGAAACTCTTCCCGCAGAGCCGTGTTATCGGCTGGAACACCCCGCACCGAGAACTCGACGCAGGCCTTGGTACGATCCCCCGGGCCGGGCTGGCTATTAAGCGACACCCGGCCCGACAGGCGGCTGATGTTATCGATGTTCAGGTCGTGCTGTGCGGCAATCTCGGTTACTTTCGCTATATGCTCGGCAGTAATGCGCCTGGCCAGCAACGTAATAATATGACGCGACTTGCCCTGCACATCGACCCAGGATTCGTAGGCGCTTTCGTCCACTGGCTCAAAGCGCACGGTCATTTGCAGTTCGTGAGCCTTGAACAGCAGATCCCGCAGTACGCCGGAGGACTCCGCCGCAGTGGGGACTTCCACCAGAATACCGAGCGACAGGGTGTTGTGAATCACCGCCTGGCCAATATCGAGAATGTTGATGTTGTACTGCGCCAGAATGGCGCTGATTGCGGAGGTCACGCCCGGCTTGTCGGTGCCGGAAACGGTTAGCAGGATAATCTCTTTCACGGATGATTCCATCTAGTACGCCTTCACAGACGCATCAGCCACAGGATACTATCGGCGGATTATAACAAGCCGCCCCCGAATTACCCATCAGCGACATCGCTTTCGCTTGCCGGCAGGCCCGTATCGGCGACTCAGGAATCTCGACCATGGACTTCGCACAATTCTCGCAGCCCTCCCTTTTGCTGCTCATCGGCGCCATTGCCCTGTGCGAATCCCTCGCCTTTATTGGCATACTGGTCCCCGGCATTGCGCTGCTGTTTGCCATTGCCCTGGTCGCCGGTGAACAGCAGTTTGCCCTGTTACCCCTGCTGTTCTGCGCCTTTGCCGGCGCCGTGGCCGGTGACGGCCTGAGCTATTACCTGGGCCGCTATGCCAACCCCTGGCTACAGCACCGCTGGCCTTTCAGCGCTTACCCGGGCTGGCATCACCGCGGTGCCAATTTCTTTATGCGCTACGGCCCGCTCAGCATCCTCGCCGGGCGCTTCATCGGCCCTATTCGACCGGTCATTCCCTTCGTGGCCGGCACCTTTGAAATGCCCGCCGCACGCTTCTTCAGCGTCAACATTCTTTCGGCTGCGCTCTGGGCGCCAGCCAACCTCCTGCCAGGCTACTGGGTCGGCCAGTCCGCCGACGCCCTGCTGGGCCACTGGCAGGCACTGTTCTACCCTGCCCTCGGTCTGCTGGTCCTGATACTGGTGGCAACGGTACTGCACCAGCACCTGCAGCCGGATCAGCCCCTGGCACGCTGGGGCGCAAGGCGCCTGGGCCTGAAGCCCGAACGCCTGGCCGCGCTGCTGCTGTTTGGCGCCGCCGGCAGTGGCCTGCTGATCATCTGTACACTGCAGTACCTGGGGTCTGCTCAAGTCTGGAATCAGCATATCCAGCAGCTGCTCTGGCAGAGCGCGGAACACCACCGCTCCTTCTGGGTGTTCATTACGACACTGGGTAACAGCACCAGTCTGATTCCGGCCGCACTGCTGCTGGCGATAAGCCTGCATGGGCTGCGGCGCTCAAGGGATGGCTGGCGCTTTGTGCTGTTGCTGCTGCTGTGCGTGGCACTCAACAGCAGCCTGAAATGGCTTTTCCAGACGCCTCGCCCCGACATGGGGCCGATCATGTCCGGGTTCAGCTTCCCCAGCGGCCACAGCAGCACCAGCGCAGCCTTCTTCGCCATGCTCGCCATTCTGCTGGGCACGGGGCACCGCCTGCCCTGGCGCCGCCTGGGCTACCTGAGCGCCCTGGTACCGGCGCTGCTGATCGGCCTGTCGCGCATTATGGTCGGCGCCCACTGGCCGCTTGATGTGCTGGCCGCCTGGTGTGAGGGCCTGATGGCCGCCGCCGCCCTGCGGCTGTGGCTGCTGCGACCCCAGCGGGTGCTGCATCCGGTGCAGGGGCGGGATATATGCCTGCTGGGTGGTGGCCTGCTGCTGTTACTCGGGGCTCTGGCACTCTGGCACTTCGATGCAGAGCTGAACCACTATCAGGCACTGCCATCCTGATCAAACACAAGCGTGCAGCCCCGCGGCAGCGATAAAGCCGCCTAATAAAAAGCCGGACTGAAAAGTCCGGCTTTTTATTAGGCGCCATAACAGCAGTCTGTTACAGCGCGAGCGTGCTGCGCGCTATGATGGACGGCGGCTGCGTGAGCGCGGCCGGCGACTCTTGCCCGCAGGTTTCTTGCCTGCCGACTTGTCTGCCGCTCCTTTGCCCCCAGCGGACTTGCCACCAGAGCCCGTGTCGTCCAGCTTGCCTTCGGCCAGGCGCTGACGGGTGCTTTTGGTCTTGCCAGAACCCGGTTTGTCGAGCAGTTCGAAATCGATCTTGCGCTCGTCCAGATCCACCCGCAGTACCTTGACCCGCACCGTATCACCCAGCTTGTAGGTTTTGCGCATGCGCTCACCCACCAGTCGCTGCTTGGCGGCATCGAAATGGTAGTAATCCGACGGCAGTGCGGTAATGTGCACCAAGCCTTCCACGTATACCTTCTTGAGCTCGACGAAACAGCCAAAGCCGGTTACCGCGGTAATGACACCGTCGTGCTCCTCGCCCACCTGATCAAGCATGTACTCGCACTTGAGCCAGGACATGACATCCCGGGTCGCATCGTCGGCGCGGCGCTCGGTCATGGAGCAGTGCTCACCGAGCTGCACCATCTGCTCCTCGGTATAGCGATAGCGGAACTGCGGATTGGACTTGAAACCATCCGGACGGCGCATGGTCTTGGAAGAACTGCTGCCACCAAATGTCGACTTCAGACGGTCCAGCAGTGAGCGGTCACTGTCAGCGTGAATGGCAGCACGAATAGCCCGGTGTACCAGCAAATCCGGATAACGCCGGATCGGCGAGGTGAAGTGTGTGTAGGCCGCATAGGCCAAACCAAAGTGACCCAGGTTTTCAGGGCTGTACACGGCCTGGCGCATGGAACGCAGCATCATGGTCTGTATGACCAGACGGTCCGGACGGTTTTCAATCTGCGCCGCCAGTTTCTGATACTCGATCGGCTCCGGCTTGTCGCCGCCACCGAGGGACAGACCCAGCTCGCCGAGGTAGGCCCGCAGGCTCACCAGCTTCTGTTCTTTCGGGCCTTCGTGAATGCGGTACAGCGCCGGCACCTTGAGCTTGGCGAGGAAGCGCGCCGTGGCAACGTTAGCGCACAGCATGCACTCTTCGATCAGCTTGTGGGCATCGTTACGCTCTACCGGCACAATGTCTTCGATCTTGCGCTCTTGAGAGAACAGAATGCGGGTTTCGGTGGTCTCGAAGTCGATGGCGCCACGCACATCCCGCGCCTTGCGCAGACCGAAGTACAGGCTGTACAGATCTTCAAGGTGCGGAACTACGGCGGCATATTCGCTGCGCAGCTGCTTGCCTTTCGGGCTGGTCGCTTCCGTCAGCATGGTGGCGACCTTGTTATAGGTCAGGCGCGCATGGGACTGAATCACGGCTTCGTAGAACTGATATCCCGACAGTTTGCCGCTGGCGCTGATGGTCATTTCGCACACCATGGCCAGACGATCAACATTGGGATTCAGCGAACACAGGCCGTTGGACAATACTTCGGGCAGCATGGGCACGACAAATTCGGGGAAATACACCGAGTTGCCGCGGCTGATGCCTTCCTTGTCAAGCTCGGTACCGGGGCGCACATACCAGGATACATCGGCAATCGCCACCCACAGACGCCAGCCACCGGTGCGCTTGCGCTCGGCATAGACGGCATCATCAAAGTCCTTGGCATCTTCGCCGTCGATCGTGACCAGCGGCAGGTGACGCAGGTCAACACGGTTCAGCTTGGCGGATTCCTCCACCTCGGCCGACAGGCTCGCCACTTCCTGACGTACGGCATCGGGCCATTCGTCGGGGATTTCGTAGTTGTGGATGGCAACCTTGATCTCCATCCCCGGCGCCATATGATCGCCCAGCACCTCGACCACGCGGGCCTCTGGAATCTCGTGCTTGCCGGGTTGCTGCATCAATTCAGCGACCACCAGCTGGCCATCACGGAACGGCGGGCTGCCCTTGGCATCGGAGGCAATCATGATCTGCTGGGTGATGCGCTGGTTTTCCGGAATCAGGTAGCCCAGATCACCCTGTACCTTGTAGCGTCCCACCAGGGTGCGGGTTCCGCGCTCGAGTACCTCAATGATCTTGCCCTCGCGGCGACCGCGGTAGTCAACACTGAGCTCCTGCACCAGCACGCGGTCTCCATCGAACACCTGGCGCATCTGGCGCGGGCTGATGAAGAGGTCATCGCCCCCCACGTCCGGCTTCACGAAGCCGAAACCGTCGCGGTGGCCAATCACACGACCGGCGATCAGATCCATCTTCTTGATAATGCCGAACTCGCTGCGGCGGTTGCTCATCAGCTGGCCGTCGCGGCACATCGCCTTCAGGCGGCGGGACACCGCTTCAACACAATCCTCATCATCGATACCCAGCTCACGGCACAGACGGCCGTGGCTGATCGGCGCACCCCACTCCTGCAAGAATTCCAGCAGGAAATCCCGGCTCGGTGCCGGTTTGCCATATTTTTCTGCTTCGGCCTGAGCCTGGGGGTCACGTTTTAGCCAGTCGTTTGTCATTAATAATCCAGTTAGGTCCTTGATCCCAGAAACATAATAGATGCGAATGCAGTGGGACGCCTGCGACGCTGCGCCAGCGCCCACATGCCTTTACAGCGGCATGGTTCTGAACGAACGTACCCGGCCTGTTTGAATACCCGGTTGTACCCGACAACGCTGTGTGTCGGCGCGATCCGTGCCCGCAGGCACCAGGAGAGGGCTCCGTCGAAACCCTGTAACATCCCCCGTGCAGTTCGCTGAACTGCCCGACCGGTCAAACAAAAAATTGAGCCGACACTCAGGTCGGCTCGGGGAGTCTATCACGGCAACTCATCGACCACGTCGTCTTCTTTGGGCGGCGGTATCAGGTCATCCCGGCTGACGCCCAGCAACAACATGATATTGGCGGCCACATAGATGGACGAGTAGGTACCCACAACAATACCCACCAGCAGTGCCAGCGCAAAGCCGTGGATCGTCTCGCCACCAAACAGTGCCAGCGCCAGTACCACCAGTAAAGTGGTAAAGGAGGTCATCAGCGTACGGCTGAGGGTCTGCGTCAGGGAAATGTTGATCACGTCGATGGGCTCTTCCTTGCGCAGCAGGCGGAAGTTCTCGCGGATACGGTCAAACACCACGATAGTATCGTTGAGCGAGTAGCCGATCACCGCCAGCACCGCCGCCAGCACCGTCAGGTCAAACTCGATTCCCATCACCGAGAAAAAGCCCAGGGTAATGATAACGTCGTGGGCCAGCGCCATTACGGAGCCGACCGAGAACTTGAACTGAAAGCGGAAGGCGATGTAGACCATGATCATGAACAGCGCCATAAGCATGCCCAAACCGCCCTGCTCGCGCAGTTCCTCGCCCACCTGGGCCCCTACATATTCGTTGCGACGCAACTCCAGATTCTGGGTTTCACTGGCCTGCAAGGTGGCCAGAACGGCATCGCCCAGCTTCGGGTCATGGGTTTCGCCCATGCGAATCAGTACATCGGTGGCGGCACCGAAGTTCTGCACGGTGACATCCTTGTAGCCGGCCTCCCCCAGCACCTGGCGAATCTTGCCAAGGTCCGCATCCTGCTCATAGCCCACTTCCACCAGGCTGCCGCCGGTGAAATCCAGACCGAACTTCAGCCCCTGGGTCGCCAGCGAGCCCAGCGAGATCAGCAGCAGTAAGGCTGAAAACGCGAAGGCCAGCTTGCCCAGCCCCATAAAGTTGATAATTTTGTTCTGCTTTGCCATTACCTGTTCCTCAGAGAGCGAGCCGGTTGAGCTTGCGCCCGCCATACGTCAGATTCACCAGCGCGCGTGTCACCAGGATTGCCGTGAACATCGAGGTCACGATCCCCACCGACAGCGTCACCGCAAAGCCCTTGACCGGCCCTGTACCCATGGCGAACAGGATCAGCGCGGCAATCAGGGTGGTGACGTTAGCATCCAGAATGGTGGTGAAGGCGCGGCCAAAACCGGCATTGATAGCCGACTGTCCCGGCACCCCGTTCTTCAGCTCCTCCCGTATGCGGGAGAAAATCAACACGTTGGCATCCACCGCCATACCCACCGTAAGCACGATACCGGCGATACCCGGCAGGGTCAGCGTGGCCGACAGCAGCGACATCACCGCCACCAGCAGCACCAGGTTCAGCGTCAGGGCGATGTTGGCCAGCATGCCGAACACCCGGTAGTAGAGCACCATGAAGACCAGCACCAGGGCGAAACCGATTTTCACCGACATCACACCCAGTTCGATATTCTCGGCACCCAGGCTCGGGCCAATGCTGCGCTCCTCAACGAAGTAGATCGGGGCCGCCAGGGCACCGGCACGCAGCAGCAGCGCCAGTTCAGACGACTCAGTGGCACTGTCCAGCCCGGTAATGCGGAACTGCGAGCCCAGCACCGACTGAATGGTCGCCAGTGAAATAATCTTCTTCTCGACGTAGGGAATGCGCCGCTCCTGCACTACACCCTCGACCGTCTCGGTCAGGGTACGGCTCTTGTACTCAACGAAGAGTACCGCCATGCGACGCTGGATCGCGTTGCGGGTGACGCGGCCCATCATCTGACCGCCCTTGGCATCCAGTGTGATGGACACCTGCGGCTGACCGTTTTCGTCAAAGGCCGCCTGGGCATTGGCGACGCTGGAACCGGTAATGATAATGTCACGCTCGATGGTGGCATTGCTCCCCGGCTGGCTGCGGAATTCGTAGGTTTCCGTAGTGCCCGCCGATGCCTGAGGCGTGGCTTCAAGGCGGAATTCCAGGTTCGCCGTCTTGCCGATAATACGCTTGGCGGCGGCGGCATCCTGTACACCCGGCAACTGCACCACGATGCGGTTGCGGCCCTGGCGCTGCACCAGCGGCTCGGCCACACCCAGCTCATTGACACGGTTACGCAGGGTGGTGAGGTTCTGCTTGACGGCATAGTCCTCGATATCGCGCACCGTCTGCTCGGTCAGATTAATGACCACAAAGTAGGCGCCATCAACGGTTTCGTCGGACAGCAGGAATTCGGGGTAATCCTTGCGCAGCAGGCTGCGGGCCTCGTCACGCATGGCTTCGTCGGCAAACTTCACTTCCAGGCTACCATCGCTACGGTGATCCACCAGCCGGTAACGCAGCTTTTCCTGCCTCAGTTTGGTCTTGATCTCGGAGACATAGACATCCAGCCGCTGCGCCACCGCCTGCACGGTATCGACTTCCAGCAGGAAGTGCACACCGCCACGCAGGTCCAGGCCCAGCTTCATTGGACCCGCACCCAGCGAACTCAGCCAGTCCGGCGTCGTGGGAGCCAGGTTCATCGCCACCACGTACTTGTCACCCAGCAGCCCGGCAATCACGGCCTTGGCTCGCAGCTGGCTTTCGCCATCGGCAAAACGCACCAGGCCGCTGCCGTTTTCAAGTTCAGCGCCCTTGGCGCTGATGCCTTCACGCTCCAGCACCGTGGAGATGCGCTCCAGCAGGGGCTCATCCACTTGATAGGCTTCGCGAGTACCCGACAGCTGGATGGCATAGTCATCGGGATACAGATTGGGCGCCGCATACAACAGGCCCAATGCCAGCAGCAGCAGAATCAGCAGGTTTTTCCACAGAGGGTAGCGGTTGAGCATAGGTCGACCTGTTTGTTCAGCACCGCGCCTGCGCCATATACGCACGCGGCACGCAATACATCCGGTGTTTAAATAAAAACGCCACTGAGACAGTGGCGTTTTCCGTCAAGCACTACTTAGATACTTTTGATCGTACCCTTGGGCAGTGCTGCCGCGACATGAGCCTTCTGGAAGCTCAGCTGGGTGCCTTCGCAGACTTCCAGCACTACGTAGTCATCGCTGACCTTGGCGACCTTGCCAATGATGCCGCCGGCGGTGAGCACTTCATCACCCTTGGCCAGGCTGCTGATCAGATTTTTGTGGTCTTTCGCACGCTTGGCCTGGGGACGCCACATGAAGAAGTAGAAGATCAAGCCAAAGCCGACCAGGAACAGGATGTTGAAAATGCCAGGATCCATGCCGCCGGCACCGGCTTCTGCCGCCTGGGCTGAAGAAATCAGAAAGCTCATGTAGCTAAACTCCTAGAACGTTGAAATGCTGTAACTTATATGGTGGCAAGCGCCGGCGTTTCAAGGCCTCGCTCGGCATAAAACTCATCGACAAAGGCGCTCAATTTACCCTGTTCGATAGCGGCACGCAAACCGGCCATCAGCACCTGGTAGTAATGCAGGTTGTGGATGGTATTGAGCTGCGCGCCGAGGATTTCCTTGCACTTGTCAAGATGGTGCAGATAGGCCCGACTGAAGTTCTGACAGGTGTAGCAGTCACAACGCTCATCCACCGCCCGGGTATCGGTTTTGTTGGCCGAATTGCGGATCTTTACCACACCCTTGCCGGTAAACAGAAAACCGTTGCGGGCATTGCGGGTCGGCATCACGCAGTCGAACATGTCCACCCCGCGGCGCACGCCTTCCACCAGGTCTTCCGGCTTGCCGACACCCATAAGGTAGCGCGGCTTGTCTTCCGGCATCTTCCACGCCAGGTGATCCAGCACCCGCACCATGTCTTCCTTGGGCTCGCCCACCGACAGGCCACCAATGGCATAGCCATCGAAGCCGATCTCGGTCAGGCCCGCCAGGGACTCATCGCGCAGCGACTCGAACATGCCACCCTGCACAATGCCGAACAGTGCCGAGGGGCTGTCACCGTGGGCACGCTTGGAACGCTCGGCCCAGCGCAGCGACAAACGCATGGACTTGGCGGCCTCGTCCTCGGTGGCGGGATACGGCGTGCACTCGTCAAAGATCATGACCACATCGGAACCCAGATCACGCTGTACCTGCATGGAACGCTCCGGGTCGATAAAGACCTTGGAGCCATCCACCGGCGACTGGAAGGCCACGCCCTCCTCGGTGATCTTGCGCATGGCCCCCAGGCTAAACACCTGGAAACCGCCGGAATCGGTCAGGATCGGCCCTTTCCACTGCATGAAATCATGCAGATCACCGTGCTGGCGAATGATCTCGGTGCCAGGGCGCAACATCAGATGGAAGGTATTGCCCAGGATCATATGGGCGCCGGTGGCCTCGATATCCCGCGGCAGCATGCCCTTGACCGTGCCATAGGTTCCCACCGGCATAAAGGCCGGTGTTTCCACCACGCCGCGCGGAAAGGTCAGACGGCCCCGGCGCGCCTTGCCATCCACGGCCAGGCGCTCGTAACTCATAAAACAGCTTCTGCTCACTTGTCCTCCAAAGCCGCGCGTCGGCGCGTCAGAAACATCGCATCGCCATAACTGAAGAAACGGTAGCGCTGCGCCACCGCCTCAGCGTACGCCCGCATGATGCCGTCGTAGCCTGCAAAGGCACTGACCAGCATCAGCAGTGTTGATTCCGGCAAATGAAAATTGGTAATCAGGGCATCCACCGTGCGGTATTCATACCCCGGGTAGATGAAAATATCGGTATCGCCACTGTAAGGCTCAATTTCGCCACTGCGACTGGCCGTTTCCAGGCAACGCACACTGGTGGTACCCACGGCCACCACCCGGCCGCCCCGGGCACGGGTATCACGTACCGCCTGGCACACCGCCTCGCTCACGTCGATAAACTCGGCGTGCATCTGGTGATCCTGCACCTGCTCGACCTTGACCGGCTGAAAGGTACCGGCGCCAACATGCAGGGTCACAAACGCCTGCTGCACGCCAAGGGCTTCAAGCTTTGCCAGCAACTCGGTATCAAAGTGCAGCCCCGCCGTGGGTGCGGCCACTGCGCCGGGCTTGCGGTTATACACCGTCTGATAGCGCTCACGGTCGGACTGCTGATCATCCCGTTTCATATAAGGCGGCAGCGGCATGTGACCGAACTCTTCGAGCACTTCCACCAGGTGGCGCTCGATATCAAAGCGCAGCTCAAACAGATTGCCCCGCCGGCCGGTTACGGTGGCGCGCACCGCACCTTCGAGCAACAGCTCGGTACCGGGCTTGGGCGCCCGACTGGCCCGCACATGGGCCAGTGCCTGCCCTGCATCCAGCACCCGCTCGATCAGCACCTCGACCTTGCCGCCGCTGGCCTTTTCGCCAAACAGCCGCGCCGGAATCACGCGGGTATCATTGAACACCAGCAGATCACCGGGATTGAGCAACTCGAGGATATCGCTGAACGCACGGTGCGCGATGGCACCGCTGTCCCCATCCAGGCACAGCAAGCGACTGGCCGAACGCTGCTCCAGCGGGAAGCGCGCGATCAGCTCGTCGGGCAATTCGAAACTAAAGTCTTTAACCTGCATCACAGCTCGAACAAAGGTTGGTGGAAAGGGAGCGGATTGTACCGGAAGCACAAGTTTTTTTCAGTGGTTTTGGCTCTTGGCAATTGACCCGCCGGCAAAGGTACCTATAATACGTGCTCGCTACGCCAGTGTGGTGAAATTGGTAGACACAGGGGATTCAAAATTCAACCCCTCTAGTGCTAATTTTATGGTAAAGCGTTGATATTGCTGTTGATTTTCCTTCATCGATCAGCAAATATGCCATGTAGACCCGTGTAGACATACACAGCGTTGCCAGTGTGGTGAAATTGGTAGACACAGGGGATTCAAAATCCCCCGCCCTTAAAAGCGTGCCGGTTCGAGTCCGGCCACTGGTACCATGCCAGAAGAGGCTTGCAGAAATGCAGGCTTTTTTCGTATCTGGCCCATGAAAACCTCCTGATGCCAGGCAGGAAACTCCTGATCAGTCTTGAGTCAGCACAAAGGGGTGCTGCAACAGGCGCCTGAATGGGCGAAGCAGC
>JBFGZM010000091.1:0-10531 GCA_041586815.1 Marinobacterium sp.
CCGCATCAGGTACGTTGACGAATGGTGAGTTCCAATGGCCGTGGGCCACTGAGCTTGACGACCTGGTTGGGGGCGAGCACCAGGGTGGCGCCCACGACATCGGCCTGTACCGGCAGTTCGCGGCGCTGCAGGTCCAGCAGTGTGACCAGGGTGACCGACGCGGGCCGGCCAAAGTCGAACAGCTCGTTGAGGGCGGCGCGCACGGTGCGTCCGGACATGATGACATCATCCACCAGGATAATATGACGGTCATCCGTATCACCCTGAAGCTGGGACGGCTGTACGCTGGGGTTGAGGCCTTTCTTGGTGAAGTCGTCGCGGTAAAACGAGATATCCAGAACGCCGATGGGCTCCTGCAGGGCCAGCTGCTGTTGCAGCCGTTCCGCCAGCCAGACGCCGCCGGTGCGGATCCCGACAATCAGCGGATTCTGGATCTGGCGCTGTTCCAGAATGGATTTGAGCTGCTTGCCCATGTTGTCCAGCAGGGCGTCGACACTAAGATTGTCCGATGTCATAGAGGTCCTCCAGTCGAGAATGGCTGGGAATGCGTTGCTCGCTGGAAAACCAGCTTTCAAGAATCAGTTGTGCCGCGATGCCATCCACCGACTCCTTCCTGTAGTTGCTGCCACCGCCGGCGGCACGATGAATCGCCTTGGCTTCACGCGTGCTGAGGCGTTCATCCATCAAATAGCTCGGCAGCTTGTAGCGCTCGTGCAGTCGGTTGGCGAACTTGCGTGCCCGGCGCGCCATGTCGCTAATGCTGCCATCCATGTTCAGGGGAATGCCAACCACCAGGGCGTCGGGGGACCACGCCTGCACGATGCGATCGATCTGGTCCCAGTCGGGAATGCCATCGCGTGCACTCACCGGTTCGATGGCGGTGGCGGTGGCGGTAAGGGTCTGGCCCACGGCCACACCGATGCGGCTGGTTCCGAAGTCAAAGGCTAATGCCTGAAGGCAGTCTGCGCTCATTCAATCCGCAATCTGTGTTTGCCCGCTGGGGCGGTGAGAAGGTCCGGCGCGCCGCGAGGGGGGCTGGAATCGCGCACTATTATAGCCAAGTTGGCGCCACAACTTAACAGGCAGAGGGTCCGGTGTTGTCCGGGTGTCGGGACGCGGCTTGTGTGGCGGATTTGAGGAGGCTCAGGAGTGGCCGGCCTGTGCGGTGAGCAGGTCCAGGTTGATACCCAGGGTGGAGGCGGCGGCGTGCAGGCGCTGCTCGGCAGGCAGCTTGAACAGGATGTCCAGAGTGGCAGGGCAGCTCAGCCAGGCGTTTTCGCTGATTTCGCGTTCCAGCTGTCCGGCGCCCCAGCCCGCATAGCCCAGCGCAATCAGTGCATTGGCGGTGCCGTTGCCGCGGGCGATATCCTCGAGAATGTCGATGGACGTGGTCAGGCAGACCTCATCAGTGACCTGGTAGGTCGCCAGCCAGGGGCTGTCCTGGGCTCGATGCAGCACGAAGCCGCGCTCCCCCTGCACCGGGCCGCCGGCATATACCTGGCGGTTGTCCACGACCTGCAGGCTGTCCCCGGTGTCCAGGTGCTTAAGCAGTGCATCCAGGCGAAGGTCCAGCGGGCGGTTGATGACAATGCCCATGGCGCCATATTCACTGTGATCACAGATGTACGTCACGGTATGCTCGAAATGGGTATCGTGCATGTGCGGCATCGAGATCAGGAACTGGTCGCGCAGACTGCTGGGTTTGAATGACATCGGCATGTATCGCTTGGGGGTTCCCCTAAGGCTTAGTACAGCCGCGTCTGATTCTCAAATTTCCAGGTTCTAATTATTTCAAGTTGGTCGGTGGTCTTGCGCATCTCCACCGGGAAGGCCTGAAACGGCGAGGCCAGCTGCACGATACGCACGGCGGCATCGTCGAGCACCTTGTAGCCGGAGGACTGCAGTACTTCTATGTCCCTGACATTCCCATCCGGCATTATGGATACCAGCAGGCGCAGGCTGCCATAGATTCCCTGCCGGCGGGCCTCGGAGGGATAGTTGTCATTGCCATAGCGCTCGATTTCGCGGCGCCAGTTGTCCAGGTAGGCTGCATCGCTGCCCTTGAGTGTGGAAGCTGCGGTCAGGCGACGCACCCTGGGGTGTTTGGCAAGCTGCTCCTGCTGCAGGTCGAGCTGTGCCTGCAGGCTGGCAATCTCCAGGCTGCGGGCCAGCAAAGAGGTCGAAACGCCGGGCGTCGGCGGCGGGGCCGCAGACTCGGCTGCCGCAGGCTGCGGGCTCTGCTTCTGTTGGGCGGGTGCCGTGGTGGTAACGACTTTCTGGGGTTTGGGAGTGGCCTTTACCGGCTGTGGTGTGGCAATGTCTGGCTCGGGCGCTGGAGCCGGTTCCGGCTGCGGGGCCACTTGCGGTGTGGGGGGGACAGGCTGGCTCTGCTGGCGGGCCTGTTGCTGCTGTTCGTTACTGTGGAAGGGGGCATCTTCGAGCGTGGACGGCGCGCGCTTGGTCTCGGCCGTGCCGCTGCCCAGCTGGTTCGCCTGGGCGATAAAGTCCGCTTCCGTGGGGGCTTCTGGCGATTCGAAGCGGGCCAGGGTTATATCGAGCGTTTTGCGTGGCGGTTTGTATTCCTCGGCCGAGAAATCGATCCCCAGTAACAGAATGGCGTGAACCGTGATGGCGACGAACAGGGTAAAGCCAAACCGGTCCATAATGCCCACCGCCGGCGCGGGGCCGGTGGTGGTTGGAATGGGAGTGGTGAGCCTGTTCAAGGTGCGTCTCAGGCCTGGAGCTTGCGCTCAATGGCATCCATCAGCTGCATGCCGATATCGAGGCCGAACTGGGTGTCCAGTTCGCGGATGCAGGTTGGGCTGGTGACATTGATTTCGGTCAGGTAATCGCCGATGACGTCCAGGCCGACAAACAGCAGGCCCTGTTCGCGCAGTGTGGGTCCTACCTGGTCGCAGATCCAGCGGTCGCGCTCGGTCAGCTCGCGTCCCTGTCCGGTGCCACCGGCCGCCAGGTTGCCGCGGGTTTCGCCCGCCATGGGAATGCGCGCCAGGGCGTAGGGAACCGGCTCACCGTCTACCATCAGGATGCGCTTGTCGCCATCGGTGATTTCGGGAATGTATTTCTGCGCCATGATCGTTTCGGTGCCGTACTTGGTCAGCGTCTCGATGATCACGCCGAGATTGACGCCGTCGGGCCGGATGTGAAAGATCTGGCTGCCGCCCATGCCGTCCAGGGGTTTGAAAATAACATCCCTGTGTTCGGCATGGAACTGGCGCAGCAGGTCATCGCGACGGGTGACTAGGACCGGTGGGCAGCACTGCGGAAAGTGGGTGGCAAACAGCTTTTCGTTGAAGTCGCGCAGCCGCTGCGACGGGTTGACCACCAGGGTGCCCTGCTGTTCTGCCTGTTCCAGCAAGTAAGTGCTGTAGACGAACTCGTTGTTGAACGGCGGGTCCTTGCGCATGAGGATTACATCGAGATCCGCCAGCGGCCGGGTGCTGTAGTCGCCGCGGGTGAACCAGTTGTCCGGGTCCATGGCGACCTGCAGCGGCGCCATGTCTGCCAGGGCCTGGCCATCACGGGAATAAAGGTGCTGCTGTTCCATGTAGTACAGCTCCCAGCCTTTTTGCTGGGCGGCCCAGAGCATGGCCAGTGAGCTGTCTTTCTTGAAATTGATGGACTCGATGGGGTCCATGACGATGCCAACCTTGATGGACATGCGCGGGTGCATCCTGTGTCAGTCTGTTGATAGGGCAAGTGTACCCATGGATGGAGGTGGCAGCCAGCGCCGCGATTGAATCGTCGACGCCAGCGCTGTCTTTGTCAGTTGCCGGCCAGGTCACCCCAGTGGCTCTGCAGAATCGCCTGGGCGACGACCGGCGCGGTTTCGGTGCGCAGCACCCGTGGCCCCAGCGCCACGGGCTGAAAGCCGTTGGCCATGGCGAGCTGAACTTCGGCTTCGGTCAGGCCGCCTTCCGGGCCTATCAGTAATGCAATGGAGCCCGGGCGGGGCAGGTCGCCCAGGGGGCAGGCGCTATGGTGGTGCAAGACCAGCTTGAGGTCCGCATTGACGCTGCCGACCCAGTGCTCCAGGGCTTCGGGCGCATCCAGCTGCGGGACAGTGCAGCGCAGGCTCTGTTCGCAGGCGCTGATGGCCACCTGCTGCCAGTGCCGCAGGCGCTTGTCCTGGCGCTCGCTGTTGAGTTTGACTTCACAGCGTTCCGAGAACAGCGGTGTCATGCGTGCCATGCCAAGCTCCGTGGCCTTCTGTATCGCATAGTCCATGCGCTCGCCCCGGGACAGGCTCTGGCCGATGTGGATCTGCAGTGCGCTGTCCCGGTTGGGGGTTTCACTGCTGTCGATATGTACCTGCATGCTGCGCTTGTCGACGGCAATCGCCGTGGCGAGAAACTCCTGCCCCTCTCCATTAAACAGCAGTACCTGGTCGCCGGCGCGCATGCGCAGCGTGCGGGCCAGGTGTTGCACGTTGTTGTCGCCGAGCATCAGGCTGTCGCCGGGGTTCATGGGCTGGGGTTCATAACAACGCGGAATACGCATCCAGCAGGGCTCCGTGAGCAGGGGAAAGCGGGCATTATGCCACAAGGCGAGTGCCCTGCTGCCCGCTTGTGAGCACGGGGGCACTGTTCGGGTGCAATTCATCCAGTGTTGTGCGGGTGCACTGAAGTAGCGGTCCGGGCCGGATACCGAGTTTGAAGTTGACTAAGAGGTCAGAAAGCAGCAGGCTTTCCCCCTTGATTCGGCACCTGCTGCGCAGAGTGCCGGTTCGGTGTATGCAAAGAGTGGCACGGCGGTTGCTGTGTACAGGGCGGGAAGGCGCGGGCCTTCGGCGCCAGAGCGCGGCGTGAGGGCAGCGCATGAACTATTCTCAGTGCGCGCCACCTGGTAACTCCACCACGGATAGACGTTATGACGACAGCACAACCTCAGCCCCGGCTGTCCCTGCGCAATATCAGCAAGCGCTTCCCCGGGGTTCTGGCCAATGATCGGGTTTGCCTGAACCTGTATCCGGGCGAAATTCACGCCATGCTGGGCGAAAACGGCGCGGGTAAAAGCACGCTGATGAAAATGATATACGGCGTGATGCGGCCTGACGGAGGCGAGATTTACTGGCAGGGTCAATCGGTGGATATCGCCGACCCCGCCCAGGCCCGGGCGCTGGGCATTGGCATGGTGTTCCAGCATTTTGCGCTGTTCGAGACCCTGAGCGTGACGGAAAATATTGCCCTCAGCCTGCCGGCTGATGAAGCCCGCGATCTCAAGGCTCTCGGGCAGCGCATTCGGGAGGTCTCCGAACGCTATGGCATGGCGCTGGAGCCGGACCGGCTGGTGCACTCGCTCTCCATCGGCGCGCGCCAGCGGGTCGAGATCGTGCGTTGCCTGATCCAGGACATCAAGCTGCTGATACTGGATGAACCTACCTCGGTGTTGACGCCACAGGAAGTTGATGGCTTGTTTAAAACCCTGAAACAGCTGGCGGCGGAAGGCTGCTGCATCCTGTTTATCAGCCACAAGCTGAACGAAGTCAGGGCTCTGTGTCATAACGCCACCATCCTGCGCGGCGGCCGTGTCACGGGCGAGTGCAAGCCGGCCGCAGAAAGCGCCCAGGGCATTGCCCGCATGATGGTGGGGGAAGACACGCCGATCAGTACCACCTATGAAAAACGCCCGGGCGGTGAGGATTTCCTGGTGATCAATAACCTGTCACTGGACAGTCATGATCCGTTCGGTACCCGGCTCAAGAACATCAATCTGCGGGTGCGCAGGGGGGAGATCGTCGGCATTGCCGGTGTGGCCGGCAATGGACAGGACGAGTTGCTGGCCGCGCTCAGCGGCGAGCGCCTGGGCGATGACGCGGGCCAGATCAGTGTGCCGGCCGGCCGTATCGCCTTGCTGCCACCGTTGCAGCGGCGCAATCAGGGGCTGGCCTTTGTGCCGGAAGAGCGTCTGGGGCGTGGCGCTGTGCCGGACATGAGCCTGACGGAAAATGGCCTGTTGACGGCCTTTGGCGCGGGCCTGGTGAAAAACGGCTTTGTCGACTGGGGTAAAACGCGGGCCTTTGCGCAGCGAATTGTCGAGGACTTCAGGGTCAAGTGTTCGGGGATCGGGGCCAGTGCGCAAAGCCTTTCCGGCGGCAATCTGCAGAAGTTCATTATCGGTCGCGAAATTCGCCAGAAACCATCCCTGCTGCTGGCCGCCCATCCCACCTGGGGGGTGGATATCGGCGCGGCGGTGGCGATTCACAATGCCTTGATCGAGTTGCGCGATGCCGGCACGGCCATATTGATCGTGTCGGAGGACATCGACGAGCTGTTTGAAATCTCCGACCGTATCTGTGCCATCTGCCATGGCGAACTGTCGCCGCTGAAGTCGGTGCGTGACACCAGTATTGAAGAGGTGGGTCAGTGGATGGCGGGCCACTTTGACAGCAGTGTGACCGAGGAGAGTGCTCATGCTCAGGGTTGAGAAAAGACCGGTGGAGTCCCGTTTGATGGGCTACCTGTCCCCGGTGCTGGCCGCGGTGCTGACGCTGGTTTCGGGTGCACTGCTGTTTGTGCTGCTGGGGCAGCGTCCGCTTGAGGGCCTGTATGCCTTTTTCGTCATGCCGGTCAGTGACCTCTATGGCCTGTCGGAACTGGGGGTCAAGGCGGCGCCTATTCTGCTGTGCGCCATGGGCCTGGCGGTGTGCTATCGCGCCAAGGTGTGGAACATCGGTGCCGAAGGGCAGCTGCTGTTTGGTGCCCTGACTGGCAGCTGGGCGGCGCTACAGTTTCTGGAAACAGAAGGTGCCTGGGTATTGCCGCTGGTGCTGCTGGCCGGTGCGCTTGGGGGGATGTTCTGGGGCCTGTTGCCGGCGCTGTTGCGGACCCACTTCAATACCAACGAAATTCTCACCACCATCATGCTGAACTACATCGCCCTGAATATGCTGCTGTATGGCGTACATGGTCCGCTGAAGGATCCGCAGGGGTACAACTTTCCCGAGTCCGCGCTGTTTTCGGAGTCGACCCTGCTGCCGACCCTGCTGGAGGGCACAAGGGTGCATATCGGTGTGCTGTTTGCGCTGCTGGCGGTGGCGGTGGTCTGGGTGCTGCTGAGTCGAACCTTTGTCGGTTTTCAGGTGCGCGTGCTGGGCCTGGATGCCCGCGCGGCGCACTATGCGGGCTTTCACGAGAAAAGACTGGTGATCTTTGTGCTGGTGCTGTGCGGTGGCCTGGCGGGTCTTGCCGGTGTGCTGGAGGTGACAGGTCCCATTGGGCAGCTGGTACCCCAGGTCTCACCCGGTTACGGCTATGCCGCCATTATTGTCGCCTTTCTGGGGCGCTTGCATCCGGTGGGCATTCTGCTCGCCAGCCTGCTGATGGCGCTGGTTTATATGGGGGGTGAAATGGTGCAGATCGAGCTGGGGCTGCCCCAGGCGCTGACCGGCCTCTTCCAGGGCATGCTGCTGCTCTATTTGCTGGCGTGCGACTTTCTGATTCACTACCGCATTCGTTTGGGGGCAGCGGTCACTGCGCCGGCCTCCCAGGGAGCCTGAACGACATGGATATGGATTTTGTTATCAACGTGCTTTACGCCATGATCCGTACCGGCACGCCGCTGCTGATCGTGGCGCTGGGCGAGCTGGTGTGTGAGCGTTCGGGGGTGCTGAACCTGGGGCAGGAAGGCATGATGCTGGTGGGGGCGGTCTGTGGCTTTATCGTTGCACTGACCTCGGGCAGCCTGTTCCTGGGTGTACTGGCGGCCATACTGGCCGGTTGCCTGATGGCGTTGCTGTTTGGCGCAGTTGCGCTGGGCCTCAGTGCCACCCAGGTGGCGACCGGCCTGGCCCTGACGATTCTGGGTACGGGGCTCAGCGCTTTTGTCGGCGAGAGCTTTGTGGGCCAGACCCTGCAGGGCTTCAAGGCACTGCCAATCCCGTTTTTGAGCGACATTCCCCTGCTCGGACCGCTGCTGTTCAATCATGATGTACTGGTGTACCTGTCCTTTGGACTCTTTGCCGGGGTGATCTGGTTTTTGCGCAGCACCCGGGCGGGCCTGATGCTCAAGGCCATTGGTGAAACACCGGAGTCCGCCACGGCGGTGGGCTTGCCCGTGATGCGTGTGCGCTATCTTGCAGTGCTCTTCGGGGGAGGCATGGCGGGCCTGGCCGGTGGCTACCTGTCCCTGGCCTATACTCCGCTCTGGGCCGAGGGCATGACGGCCGGGCGTGGCTGGATCGCCCTGGCGCTGGTGGTCTTTGCCAGCTGGCGCGCCGAGCGCGTCATGTTCGGTGCCTACCTCTTTGGTCTGGCCAGCATCCTGCATCTGATCGTCCAGGGAATGGGGGTCAGTATTTCGTCCAATCTGCTGGCCATGCTGCCCTATGTGGTGACCATCCTGGTACTGGTACTGCTGTCGAGCAACAAGGCCCGGGTCCGGCTCTATGCGCCGGCGTCGCTGGGCAAACCGTTTCACCGTACCCAGTAACAGGTGCGCGGGACTGTAAATAACGACCGTTGGGAAAAAACGCTGGATAACAGCAGGAGAGTGGAGTCTATGGCAATGCAATTGGGAGCTTTGGTCCGTGCCGCGTCGGCGGCGTTGCTGGCAACGGCAATATCCGGTGCCGCACTGGCGCAGGATCCGCTAAAAGTCGGTTTTGTCTATATCGGGCCCACCGGCGATGCCGGCTATACCTATGCCCACGACAAGGGCCGCAAATACATGGAGGAAAAGCTTGGTGATCAGGTGGTCTCGACCTATGTCGAGAACGTGGCCGAGGGCGCGGACTCCGAACGCGTTATTCGCCAGCTGGCCAAGAGCGGCAATGAGCTGATTTTCACCACCTCCTTTGGGTATATGAACCCAACCCTGAAGGTGGCCAAGCAGTTCCCCAAGGTCGCCTTTGAGCATGCCACCGGCTACAAGCGCGCCGCCAACGTGGGCACCTACATGGGTCGCATCTATGAATCGCGCTACCTGACCGGTGTCATCGCCGGCAAGATGACCAAGAGCAATGTGGTGGGTTACGTGGGCTCCTTCCCGATTCCGGAGGTCGTGCGTGGCATCAACGCCTTCACCCAGGGTCTGCGCAGTGTTAACCCCGGTGCCACCGTCAAGGTAGTCTGGGTCAGCTCCTGGTATGACCCTGCCAAGGAACTGGAAGCGGCGGAAAGCCTGATTCTGCAGGGTGCGGATGTTATCAGCCAGCATACCGACTCGGCGGGCCCGATCCAGGCCGCTGAGGCCAAGGGCGTGTATGCGTTCGGTTACAACTCCGACATGTCGCTCTATGGCAAGCAGGCGCACCTGAGCGCGGCGGTGTTTAACTGGGGGCCGCTGTACGAAGCCAAGGCACGTGCCGTGATTGATGGCAGCTGGAAGGCCGAGGATGTCTGGCAGGGTCTGGCAGCAGGCTATGTGGATCTGGCTCCCATGAGCGATGCGGTGCCGGCGGATGTGCAGCAGCTGGTGACCGGTCTCAAACAGCAGATTATCGATGGTTCCCTGCACCCCTTCGCCGGGCCTGTCAAGAACCAGGCTGGCGAGATCATAGCTGCAGAAGGTGAAGTATTGGCCGACAAGGAGCTGCTCTCCATGGGCTACTACGTGGAAGGGGTGGAAGGCGAACTCCCGAAATGACCCGGTTTGCGGTACATTTCGTGCTTGAGGGATAAATATATCCACGCACAAAAAAGGCTGCCCGAGGGCAGCCTTTTTTATTCGGTTCTGAGCTTCTGTCAGAGGCCGGCGTCGGCGCGAAGGGCGTCAGCTTTGTCAGTACGTTCCCAGGTGAAAGCGGTGAACGTATCGTTGCCTACGGTCATTTCGTAGGGGTCACGACCGAAGTGGCCGTAGGCCGCGGTGGCCTGGTACATCGGGTGCAGCAGGTCGAGCATGCGGGTAATGGCAAAGGGACGCAGGTCAAAATGCGCGTTTACCAGCTGGATGATCTTCTCGTCGGAGATCTTGCCGGTGCCGAAGGTATTGATGGCAACAGAAGTCGGTTCGGCCACGCCGATGGCGTAGGACACCTGGATCTCGCAGCGATCGGCCAGGCCTGCAGCAACGATATTCTTGGCGACGTAGCGGCCAGCGTAGGCAGCGGAACGGTCAACCTTGGACGGATCCTTGCCGGAGAAAGCGCCACCACCGTGACGGGCCATGCCGCCGTAGGTATCGACAATGATCTTGCGTCCGGTCAGGCCGCAGTCGCCCACCGGGCCACCGATCACGAACTTGCCGGTCGGGTTGATGTGGAACTTGGTGTCCTTGCTGATCCATTCGGCCGGCAGTACATGCTTGATGATCAGCTCCATCACGGCTTCACGCAGGTCAGCCTGGTGAACTTCCGGATTGTGCTGGGTCGACAGGACCACGGCATCGATACCGCAGGGCTTGCCGTTTTCGTAACGGAAAGTGACCTGGGATTTGGCATCCGGGCGCAGCCAGGGCAGCAGGCCCGAGCGGCGTGCTTCGGCCTGACGCTCTACCAGACGGTGAGCATAGGTGATCGGTGCAGGCATCAGCACGTCGGTGTCGTTGGAGGCGTAGCCGAACATCAGGC